>JBDTNH010000043.1:0-19254 GCA_039933845.1 Gemmatimonadota bacterium | reverse complement strand
AGGCGGCGCAGGAGGGCGGTCTCTTTCTTGGGACGGCCACATCGCCACGCACCGCCGTCCGGATCCTGGCCTTGCTCGGGCGACCCGCCGGCGCATCCGCGCGTTGGGATCTGCTCGTTGATCCGGTCCAGACCGGCCCGAACGAGATTACCGCCCTGGCCGCCCAGTGGTATATCAGCCCAACGAAATTGCCTCACGGCCCGGTCGACACGGTGATCCTCGGGGTCGAGATCGCCCGGATCGATGTCTCGACCATGCCGGCGTCGATCACCGTGCTGGCACCCGCGCCTGACGCGATCGCCTGGAGCCGCGACGCGGCGAGCGGCGACCTCTACTACACCCGACCCACCTACATGGTCCCTTCGGAGGACAGCCTCTACCAGCCCATCGCCGACACCGTGTTTCGTGCTACATCAGGGGGGGGGACACCGGTCTGGGGTCGCCCTGAAATGCCGGGCCAGGTGTCCGGACGTGTCGAAGGCCTGGCGGTGGCCGGGGGACGAGTCTTCGTCTCGTATCGTTGGGCCGAATTTGTCTCGACCCCAGGTGGACCCCCTCCACGACTCCAGACCACGAGTCGGATCGCCGAGATCACTGCCGGGGTCGAAGCAACGGCGCGGATGACGCAGATCGGCTTCACAGCTGATCGTTGGGGACGCCTCGCGATCACCGGTGACGGTACCGCACTGATCGCCGAAAGTATCCTGCCAGCCGGTCGCGACCTGTATCGGATCGGGGTGACCCCATGATCCCGCAGCCTCCTTCCCCTCCCGCACCCCGGATCACTCGCATGCTCCGACACCTGCTCCCTGTCCTCGCGATCCTCGTGGCTGGCCCGCTCGTCGGACAATCGACCGGCGGCCTCGTCGGGACCGTCACCGATGCGTCAACCGGGGCGCCCATTGGAGGGGTCAATGTGCGACTCGACGGTGGTGCCACGGCGACCCTGACCGATCCGCGCGGGGAGTACCGCTTCCGCGGCCTGAGCGCCGGCTTGCACCGCCTCGATGTGATCTGGCCTGGCTACCGACCGGCTCGGCGCGACTCCGTGATGATTCGCTCGAGCGAGATCGTCCGCGCCGATGTGCGCCTTGCCCCGATGGCGGTGGAGCTCGCCGAATTGACGGCGGTCGGCGTGCAGGATCCGGTGCTCGATCCGCTCGCCACACAGACGCAGCAGCGGATCACCGCCGAAGACCTCCGCCGCCTGCCCGTGAGTTCGCTGGAAGATGCCATCTCCCTGCAGGCCGGAGTGGTTGGCGAATCGTTCCGGGGTGGCCGCGTCGGCCAACAATCGTTTGTGCTCGATGGTCTTGGGGTCAAGAATCAGCTCGATGCGTCAACCAATGGCGCCGGCTTCCGGATTCCGCCCGACCTGATCACCGAGGCGCAACTCATCACCAACGGGTTCAGTGCCCGCTACGGCCAGGCGCTTTCAGGGCTGGTGAATGTGACCACGCGTGACGGCGGCGACACCTGGCGTGGCCGGGTCGCCTACGAAACCGATCGACCGATGAGCGGGATCGCCGACCTCGGACTCGACCGCCTGGTGCTCGCGGCCGATGGTCCGATCGCGGGCGGGGTGACTGCCGTGGGTGTGCTCGACCTGTCGGGGCGTCTCGACTTCGACGCCGTGAACGCTCCGGCCGCTTCGGATCCGCGCGATCCCCGGTTCGACACCCCGCGCCCGCTGCCGCACAACAGTGGCGAGACATGGACCGGAGCCGGCAAGCTCACGATCCCGATGGGGAACCGCTTGGTCGGCCGCCTGTTCGGCCTCAAGACGATCGAACAACAATATCTCTACGATCAGCGGTACAAGTACGAACCGACCCTCGGTCCCGGACGTGTGTCCGACGGCTCGCTGCTTTCGGCCCATCTGCAGCTACTTCCCAACAACAGTGCGCGGAGCCCGTTCGCGGGTGACTTGCGGGTCGGCGTGTTCACCCGCGACTTCACTCGGGGCGCCGTCCCGGAACCGGACTACGCGTTCGGCGCCTTCACCGGGAAGCGCCTCAAGGTTCGCGGCGAAGCGCTGGCTCGAGCCCAGGACACCGTGAGCACGCGGGGTCCGGTGGACGGCTTCACGCCACCGACGTTCAGCGACCAGACTCCGTACGGCGTCCCCGGATTCTTCCTCGGGGGCGCGTCGGTGGGCGAGATCTCCTGGAATCGATTCAGGGAGTTCAGGACCCAGGCCGATTTCACGCTCGGACTCGGACAGCATGCCGATGTCGGGTTTGGCGGCATGCTGGCCAAGCAGGACGTCAAGACGTTTCAGCGCGTCGACGCATCGCTCCCGATCGGCGGTAACGTACCGCCGCCAACCGCGTCGAGCTTCTCGCCGTCCATCACCGGGGCCTACGTCGAAGCGCAGGCGCGTGCCAACGACCTCGGCTTCACCGTCGGTGTCCGGTACGACGGCTTCGACCCGGGGGGGGAGCTCACCAACGCCACGGTCGGGGCACGGTCGACGATCAACCCGCGCGCAGCGGTGTCGACCGTCCTCAAGGGTGCCACCGTTGTGGGAAGCGTTGGTCGGTTCTCGCAGCCGCCCGACCTGCAGTACCTGGTCGATGCCGCGTTCGATGACAGCACGCGCACCGGCCGCTTCCGCCAGGGCAATCCGAACCTTGGGTTCGAACAGGGCACCCAATTCGAACTCTCGGCCAGGATCCGGGTCCGGGAGATGACATCCTTCAAGGTGAACATCTACACCAAGAATCTCGATGGCTTGGTCTCGACCGCTCCCCTCGGGGTGAATCCGGACTCGAGCCGGTTCGTCAATGCGGACGTGGGCAATGTGATCGGGGGCGAGTTCATCTTCGAACGCGAGCGCGTGGGTGGGTGGGGTGCCCGACTCGCCGGCGTGATCCAGCGTGCCGAAGGCACGGTCACCAACGCCTTCGAATTGCGGCGGCTGATCCGGATCGATCCGAACACGGGTGATACCCTTGCCCCCCCCGCCCGCGCCCAGTTTCCCCTCGACTTCGATCGAAGGCTCGCGCTGATCGCCACGGTCGATGGCGAAATCAATCGCGAGGGGGGACCGCGTCTGCTCGGGGGCCACCCCCTCGGTTCGATGGTCGGCTCCCTGGTCTTCCGCTACGGGACCGGATTGCCATTCAGTCGCACCGACATCACCGGCGATTCACTCGCCGCGGAACCGAATGGCTCGCGACTGCCCTCACAATGGACGGTCGATTTGCTGCTGCGTCGCCCTATCCGACTCGGCGGTCTCGCTGGTGGACTGTACCTCGACCTGCGCAACCTCTCCAATCGCCGCAACGTCCTGGCTGTTCGGCGCGAGACCGGCAACCCCGATCCGTCGAACGAATACCTCGAAACGGTGGCCGAACAGGCCTATCTCGCGAATCCGCAGCCGATCCCGTTTGAATCCCCGCGCTATCGCCGGTCGGGAGACCTGAACAACGATGGCCTCATCAGTGGGCGCACCGAGCTGTATCCGCTGTATCTCGCGGCCGCCCGCGACTTCAACCAGCCGATCTTCGTGTATGGCCCACCGCGCCAGATCCGATTCGGGATGGAGCTGCTCTTTTGACCATTGTCTATCTGCTCATTGGCCTGGGGGCCGGCGTGCTCTCGGGTCTCTTCGGCATCGGCGGCGGCGTCGTCATTGTCCCCGCGCTGGTCGGGCTCGGCGGCTTCTCGATCCATCGCGCGACGGGGACCTCACTCGGTGCCCTCCTCCTCCCGGTCGGCATCCTCGGGGCCATCGAGTATCACCGTCAGGGGCATGTCGACATTCGGGCGGCGTTGCTGATTGCGCTGGGCCTCGCCACCGGTGCCTGGTTCGGCGCGCGCGGTGCGCAGCACGTCGACAGCACCACGATGCAGCGCGCGTTCGCCGTCTTCCTCGTGGTGATCGCCGTCCGGATGTGGCTGAAGGCAGGCACATGAGCGGGACACGCATCGGCCTGACGCAGCATTACCGTGCCGTGGGACTGTTGTTGGCAATCCTGGGACTGGGATGTGCCACATCAGAGCCCCCCCCCACTCCAATCGACTCGGTGCCCAGCCCCCATGTGGCCGTGCAGCCCATCCCCGAGGGACCGCTCGGCGCCAGTATCCGTCGGGGCCTCGCGATCCTCTCCGCCACGCATGACTCACTCCCTGACCATGTCGGCAATGCCCTCAACTGCACCTCGTGCCATCTCGATCAGGGGCGTCGACTGAACGGGCTACCCTGGATCGGTGCCTACAGTCGATTCCCCCAATATCGGGGCCGCGAGGCGCGCGTCGCGACGATCGAGGACCGCATCAATGGCTGCCTGCTCCGCTCGATGAACGGCTCCCGACTGGCCGCGGATGATGACCGCATGCGCGACATGGTGTCGTACATGGCCTACCTCTCGATCGGGATCGCACCGGGAGACACCATCATGGGTCAGGGCGTTCCGAAGCCGTCGATCACGACAGGGGACACCGCGCACGGTGCCGCAATCTGGCAACAGGAATGTGCGCGCTGCCACGGTGGTAACGGCGAGGGCACCGCAGTCGCACCGCCTGCATGGGGGTCGGCGTCGTACAATATCGGCGCCGGGATGGCACGCTTTCGGACGGCCGCGGGATTCATCCGGCACAACATGCCGTTCGACCGTCCCGGGACACTTTCGGATGCGGACGCGGCAGCCGTCGCCGCCTACCTCGTTTCGCGTCCCCGACCAGACTTCCCGGGCAAGGAACACGACTGGCCGCTCGGCGATGCGCCGACCGATGCGGCGTACCGGACCGACGCGAGTCCGCACTAGGGACGGTGCGCCAGCGCACGCGGTTCGTCATCCCGAGCGAAGCGCTCGAAGAGTGCGAAGTCGAGGGATCTGCACGTTTCAGGCACGGAAGTGCAGATCCCTCGATTGCGGCGGCGTTGCCGCCTCCACTCGGGATGACAAAGTCGGCTCGCCTGGCCGCACGACCTGACGGTCGCGCCTAAAGGCTCGTGCGCGCCATCATGCGGCGGATCGGCACGATCATCAGGGCGAGCAGGATCGCCGCCGCGAAGAGGAAGCCCGCGGTGAAGGTGAAGAGCTGCGGCGTCTGCTGGAGATTCTCGGGATCGACGCGCCCACCCACCAAGCCGGCAATCAGGTTACCGATCGAGGCGGCGAGGAACCAGATCCCCATCATCTGTCCGACGTACTTGCGCGGTGAGAGCTTGGTCATCGACGAGAGGCCGACCGGACTCAGACTCAGCTCACCTATCGTCTGCAGGAAGTAGCTGCCCACCAGCCAGAGTGGCGAGACGAGCAGCGCTCCCTGACTCGCCACGATGGCATTCGCCGGGATGATCATCAGGGCGAACGCGATGCCGGCGAAAATCAGGCCCCAGGTGAACTTGGCTGGCGCGGATATTTCCCGGTTGGCCCGACCCATGGCGGTCCACAATGCCGCGAAGACCGGGGCGAGCAAGATGATGAAGAACGAATTGACCGACTGGAACCAGGTCGCCGGAATTTCCCAGCCACCGATGGTGCGGTCAGTGAAGTCCTTGGCGAAGAGGTTGAGCGACGTCGGCGCCTGCTCGAATGCGGCCCAGAACACCGCCGCGGCCAGGAAGAGCACGAGGATGACCACGACCTGTCGTCGCTCGAGCGAGCTGAGCGTCTTGTCGAGCAGTACTACGGTGAAGAAGAGCACCGCGAGGGCGAGGAGCACGATTGCCATGCTGCTGCCGATCGCCACAGGGTCCAGCGCCAAAGAGCCCGAGGCGGCCAGGGCGAAGAGCAGCACCACCGCGATCGCGCCGGCGGTGACCACCTGCTTGACGCGTGACTCGCGGCGGGCCTGGACCATCGGATCGGGGTCGCGCACAATATCGGTGCCGATGCCCCGGAGCGTCTTCGGGGCATAGATGGTGAAGACCACCAGGCCAAAGAACATGCCGATACCGGCCGCACCGAAGCCCCAGTGCCAGCCGACCTGTTCGCCGAGATAACCGGTCACCAACTGGCCAAGGAACGAACCCAGATTGATCCCCATGTAGAAGATCGAGAAGCCCGCATCTCTGCGCGCGCCACCTTCGGGGTAGAGATCACCAACGATGGCGGAGATGTTCGGCTTCAGCAGACCGGTGCCAAGCACGATCAGCCCGAGGCCAGCAAAAAACGCCATCTTGCCGGACCTCCCCTGCCCGGCCAAGCCACTCACGCCGATCGCCATGTGGCCGAACGTGATCAGGAGCGCCCCCCACCAGATGGTTCGCTGCAACCCGAGCCATCGGTCGGCGATCCAGCCGCCCGGGAGCGGCGCGAGGTAGATCAGGCCGGCGTAGATGCCGACGATCGCCGCTGCCGCCGTGCGATCGAACCCGAAGCCGCCGTCGAGCAGCGCGGCCGACATGAAGAGCACCAGCAACGGTCGCAGACCGTAATAGCTGAAGCGCTCCCACATCTCCGTAAAGAAGAGGGTGCCGAGGCCGATCGGATGGCCAAAAAAGGTGCGCTCGGTGCGTTCACTCATGTGGGTCACTCCCGGCCAAGTTTCTTCTTGAGGTGCTCGAGCTGAGCATCGACGGCGGCTTCGCGCATCCGTCGGTCGAGGAACGGATCAGGATCAGGAAAGTCCGCGCCATCGGCCTCGGTCGCTGCCGCACGCGGCGGATCGATCGGCAGCCCGTGGGACGCGCGTTGGAACTGGGCCCGCATGCCCTCGTATTCCTGCTCGGCCATCACCAGTTCGTCGCGCTGAACGATGACCTTCCGTTCGAGCAGGTCCACTCGGCCGCGCACGCGGACGAGATATTCCTCCGCGACCCGGGCGGTCTCCTGATCGTCGATGTCGGCTGCGAGACGACCGCGACGTTCGGAATCGGCCAGATCCTTTCGGGCGGCCCCAAGTGTCAGGTCAGTTTCCTGGAGGGCGACACGGAGTTCACTCAGGGCCGCCTTCATCTCGATCAGCGCCTCACGAAGCCCCGCCGCCTGCTCCCTCGAGGAGCCGGCCGGCCGGTACGCAAAGAGACGGTCGAGGTGCGACTTGATATCCTCGAAACTCATGGCTCTCGTGGGATAGGTTGGAGGGAAGACGCACAATGGTATGCCCCGTTCCCCGGCCCGGTCAAGGAAACCGCGACCCGGTAAATTGATGGTGACCCGAGATAGGGAGGCTTTCATCTCACGAATCCGCATCACCATCCTGTTGCCGATCGGGGTCCTGACCGCGTGCGCCGGCGGGGGAAGCCAGGGATCGGTCTCCTGTGGACTCGCCGCCATGAACGGCCCATTGGTAGCCCTTGAGGGCTTTGCGCGCGGGCGGGCGCTCGCGGCGGCCCCCGCCACACTCCCGGACTCCCTGCCAGGACGCTATGTAGCGGGGCCCGCGGGGACCGTCGCAATCAGCCGGGACTCGACCGGCGACCTCCAAGTACGGTTCGACGTCCCACCGCCTGCGGCCACCATGCAGGGATTCGGCGTCTTGATCATGGCCGAACATTCCACTCCCATGGGCATCCTGATTCACGATGGTGCCCCGATTCCCGGCGCGACGAGAATCGGGACCATCGAGATCGCAGCTTTGGGTCGTCCACTCTACGGGGTCCGGGTAACGCGAGGGGAGGTCGAAACTTCCGCGTGTCCCCTGTTCCCCCAGTTGAACACACCACCTCAGAAATGAACTACGCCCCACCACCCCCGAGGGGATGATGAGGCGCCGCCACGCCCTCGGGAGAGGGTGAGGACGGAACGTTCCGATTACTCGACCGTGACGTGCCCGACCAGGCTGATCATGGCACCGCCGCATAGACCCGTATCCGTGTTCATGCACGGAAGGTCGAAGTCTGTCGGACACTTGACCATGACGGAAGTCACACCGGCTCCCGACGGGAGACCGCACCCGAGGGACGGAGCCGCGTCCGGAGCGCGAACAGCACGCACGCAATGCCGACGAGTTGCATCAACGCGCCCGCCACCACGACCCCAGGCAACCAGCTCCATCCGACCCATGCCTTGCTCGCTTCGGCGGCGGCTCGCAGGAAGGTACCGGGTGTCAGCAGCCACCACCCGATGATGCCGTACGCCTCGTGGCGGCGCGTGTCGTCGCGCAGCGGACGCGGGAACATCCAGAGCGCCACGCCGGCGATCACCTGCAACACCGCGCCGACCATCACGAGGTGGACATGGGCGCTGACCAGGTATGGCGAGGGCCAGACGCCGGCGAGCTCGCGACGAGCCAGAAGCCAGCTGCCCAGCCCCACGCCGATCAGCAGCGAGGCGGCCGCCGCAAAGAGAAATCGGCGGGTGATCGGCGGCATCGCTCAGGAGCCTCGGGGGGGGGACGTCACCGGGATCGGACGCGAGCGTGGCGTGCGACGGGGGGGGAGGATGGCCTTCGCGAGCGTGCGCCAGAGATTCCAGACCAGCATCCAGGCCCCGATCACCGACACGCTCCCGCCGATGGCGAGCAGCGCCGGCGCCCCTCCGTGACCCATCCCCCGCTCGATGAATCCGCACTCGAGGACCACGAGTCCCACGTTCGCGACGACCAGGTGGATGTCCGCGAGGCGCGGGGACGTCAGCCCCGTACCCGAGAAGCGTGGCAGGACGTGGTAGGCGACGCCGGCGATGAACATCGTCACGAAGCCGAGCAGCAGCGCATGAACGTGCACCGGGCGGTAGACGATCCATGCCGGACGGACCGCCATGATCAGGCCGAGTGCGGTGCCAATGAGCAACCAGATGAGCGCAGCACGCAGGAAGCCGACGACGTGGCGTTCCATCAGCGGACCCGGCCGCCGGAGGGGAACATCCGATTCGGCCGCGCCCTGGCGGGTAGATCGTAGGGGTGAGACATGCGTGCAGCTCCACGGAGAGTGAACCCGCAGTCTCGCCGTGCATCGCTGCGGGGAACGTGACGCTTGTCACGCCGAGCCTACGCCTGTTGATTGGGCGGCATGGATGACCTCTCTGCCCTGCTTCGTAGCGCGCCGGTCTTCGCGGAGCTGCCCGAGGCGGTGATCGACCGCCTCGCCGCCCGCTGCGTTCCACGGGGCGTCGGCAAGGGCTTCTCACTGTTTCGCGCGGGGGACCCGTGCCGCGGGGTCTACTTCGTGCTCGAGGGACGGGTGCGGGTGTTCCGGACCGCCCCCGATGGGCGCGAGCAGACCTTGACCGTCGAGGGCCCCGGTCGCTCCGTTGCCGAAATGCCACTCTTCGATGGTGGTCCGTATCCCGCTTCCGCCGTGACGGCGGCACCGAGTCGACTGGTCTATTTGCCACGCGGCGAATTCGAGCATGCGTTCCGGACCGATCCCGAAGTCGCGAGTGCGGTCGTCCGGGCGCTCGGAGGACGGATGCGGCATCTGGTGCAGGTGATCGAGACCGTCGCTTTCAAGGATGTGGCCGCACGGCTGGCCATGTTGCTCGCGGACTATCTCGATCGCGATGGTGCGGTCGACGGAGCGGACCCGGTCCTGCTGGTCCTCGACCGGACCCAGGACGAGCTGGCCGCCGAGATCGGGACCGCCCGAGAGTCGGTCTCACGTGCCCTCAAGCAGCTCCAGCGCCTGACCTTGGTGCATGCGCGGAACGGTGCCCACCTGACGTTGGCGCCGGCCAGTCATCTGCGCGCCTGGGCGCGGAGCGGACTCCGGTGAGACATCCGTCACATCACCTGTGCCATCTCGCCGACCACTTTTGGCGATGACCCGTCCCGACCCAGGCGCGTTCGACCCGGCCGTGCTCCACGAGCTCGACGTCCGCGACATCCTCCGCCGCGGGGAGCAGCCGCTCGACTTGATTCTCCAGACAGCCGATGCGCTCGAAGACGGTCACGTCTTGCATCTCCGATCTCCATTTGAGCCGATCCCGCTCTTCAAGGTCATGAGCGAACGAGGCTTCGAGCACCACGGTACCATGTTTGACAGCGACGACTGGTCAACCTGGTTCTGGCGTCGCGATGCACCGCCGATCGACCGCCCACCCCCCGTCGCCGGACCCAGGTCACCGATCGATGCCGACGTGGTCGATCTCAGGACACTCGCCGCGCCCGAACCGATGCTCAGGATTCTTGAATTGATCGAGCGCACCGACGTCGCATTTCGGGTCGCGGTGCCGGTGTTCCCGGTCCCGCTGATTGCCATCCTCGATGGCTACGGTTGGGACGTAGCCGTCGATGCCGAGCTCGAGGACGGCGCCTTCGTGGTACGGGTTGCGCCAGCCGGATCCTGATCGCGGGAATCTGACGGCACGGTGGGCGAGACCCCCCTACCTTCCTGCCCATGAACGAACCCACCCCCCCATCCACCCCCCTCCGCGTGGTGCATGTGGCCAGCGGACGCGAATGGCGCGGTGGCCAGCGGCAGGTACTGCTCCTCGCCCGGGGGCTCGCCGGGTTGCCCGATATCGAGTCGGTGGTCCTCACCGGCGACGACTCCGTGCTCGCCGACCGGTGTCGGGCCGCGGGTGTCGTGGTGCATGGGGTGACCTGGTCGATGGGCCTCGATCCGCGCGTTGTGCGTGGGCTGCTCGGTCGGCTCGGCCCTGACAGCATCGTGCATGCGCACGACCAGCATGCCCATACGCTGGCCGATGCCGCGGCACGGATTCGCGGCGGACGGGTCGTGGTGACTCGTCGGGTCGAATTTCCGATCCGTCACCCCGCACGCTGGCAGCGTGCGACGCATGCCATCGCGCTCTCCCGGGCCGTCAAGGCTCGACTCCAGAGCATCGGTCTGCCCGATGACCACATCACCATCATCCCGCCTGGCGTGGAGCTGGCGGATCGAATGTCGGCAGAGTCCTGGCCGGCCGAGGTGCAGCTCCCCGTCGATGGCTCGCCGTTCATCCTCTGTATCGCGGCGCTCACCCCCGAGAAGGGACTCGATGTGCTCTTCGATGCTGCCGCACGGCTCAGGGCGGATTGCCCATCATTGACGTGGATTGTCCTGGGCGAAGGCCGGGACCGAAAGGCCCTCGAGCGGCGGCGTCTCGAACTCGGGCTCGAACAGGTCGTAAGCCTGCCCGGCCATATCGAGCGTCCCGAGGCAGTATTGGCCCGGGCGATCCTGCTGGTCCAGCCGTCCCGGAGCGAAGGATTCGGTTCCTCGGTCCTCGATGCCCTCGCCCTCGGTATCCCGGTCGTCGCCAGCGATGCCGGTGGCTTGCCGGAATCATTGGCCCAGGGAGGCGGCCTGCTGGTTCCCGCTGGCGACGCCGGCGCGCTGGCCGATGCGGTCCATGGCCTGCTCACCGACCCCGCTCAACGTGAGCGACTGAGCGGCGATGGCCGTGTGGCCGCCGAAGCGTTCTCGATTCCCAAATTGGTGAGTCGGACGGTCGAGGTATATCGTTCCGTCGCCATGACGAAACTGCCACAGTGATCTACATCTGCATCCCGACCCGTGATGAGGCTGCCACCATCGGCCTTGTACTCTGGAAGTTGCGCCAGGTCCTGGGCGACAGTCGACGCGAGTATCAGCTCCTGGTGGGGGATGACGGCTCGAAAGACGCCACTCGCGAGGTGCTTGAACCGTACGAAGCGGCGTTGCCGCTGACGGTGCTCCGATCGGAGACGAGCCGTGGCTATGCCGCGACGGTCGAGCGATTGCTCCGTGAGGCGCTCGATCGCTCGGATCGCCACAAGCGCGACGTCGCCATCCTCTGGCCAGCCGACTACACCGTCGAGCCGGAAGCGATCGAGGACCTTCTCAAGAAGTTCGATTCGGGTGCCGACCTCGTCGTCGGCGAAGCCACTGTGCTCGGCGAGGAAGATCGTGGTCGCCGCTGGATCCGGCGATGGGCGCCCACCTTGCTCGGCCGCCGAACTCGTGTGCCTGGCATCCGGGACGTCGTCTCCGGGGTGGCCGCCTTTCGACTCGTCGCACTCAGGCAGGCATTTCGCAACCGGACCGATCGTTGGCTCGTCACCGACGGGTGGGCCGCGAACGCCGAGCTCATTGCCTGGACCGCTGCGGGAGCGCGACAAGTCGAGGGAGTGCCAATCACGGTTCGCGCCGACCGGCGTCAGCGACCCTCGCGGATCGCACCGTGGCCGCTCGCGCGTGAGCTCTGGCAGGCTCGCGCGCACCTTGAGACACCCCCACGCGCCGGACCGCTCCGGGATCGCCAACCCGAGAGCCGATCCGGAGCCAAGGAAACGACCCGATGATCGTCATCTCGATGCTGCTTCTGCTCCAGGCCGCCGCAGGTCCGACCCCCGCCGTCCCGTTCAGCGTCGGTGAGCGGCTCGAGTACCGCGGCAAGTTCGGCTTCATCAACGCCGGCTCGGCCATCCTTGAGGTCGGCGGGGTCGAGCCGGTTCGTGGAGTCCCAAGCTGGAAATTCAACTTCACGACCGAGGTATCGACCTTCGCGTACAAGAACCGGTCGGTGTTCACCTCGTGGACGGGACAGCCCGATTGGATCTCGCGCAAGTTCGTCAAGGACGTGACGGAGAACGACAAGAATCGCCACGAGGAATTCCTGATTCATCCGGATTCCGGTTTCTACCGTCGCAACGCCTCGCCGGAGAGCAAGCCGACCTCGCGTGCACCGCTCGATGACGTCGCGTTCTTCTACTGGATCCGCACCGTGCCACTCGAGGTGGGCAAGACCTACCAGTACAACAACTACTTCCGTGCCGAGCAGAATCCGGTGGTGGTCAAGGTCGAGAAGCGCGAAGAGAAGGAGATGCCCGACGGCCGCAAGGTGCAGACACTCCTGCTCCGGCCGATCGTCGACGAGGAGAACGGCATGTTCTCCAGGAAGAGCAAGGCGAAACTCTGGCTCACCGACGATGCACGCCGCATTCCGGTCGAGATCGAGACCAACCTCTTCATCGGCACCCTCAAACTGATTCTCACGTCCGTGACCCCCGGTCGCGGCGGCTGATGGCCGCGTCCGAGGCCGACCTCTCTCGGGTCCGGACCGTGCCGTTCGCGGCTCGCGACAATCGGGTCGGTCCAGCCCAGTTCGCCACGCCACCGGGCGACGATCGCTCGTTCACCGCATTCATTGATTCGCTCCCCAACGCCCTCGCTGCCGCGCAATTGCGCCAGACCATCGATCACCTCGCCGCGGCCACCCGCGCCCGGCGTGGCGTGATCCTGCTCCTCGGCGGTCATGTCATCAAGACCGGCCTGGTTCCGCTGCTCATCGATGCGATCCGGCGAGGTATCGTCAGCCACATCGCCATGAACGGTGCGGCGGCGATTCACGATTTTGAACTGGCCCGCTTCGGCGGGACCAGCGAGGATGTCGAGGCAGGCCTCGCCGACGGCTCCTTCGGAATGGTCGAGGAGACCGGTCGCGAGATGAACGAGGCGATACGCCTCGGTGCCGAGCGCGAGCAGGGATTGGGCGAGGCACTCGCCATGGCCATCCCCCCCCCGACACCGACCGCAGGCACGATGCCCCGCTCGCTGCTCGTGGCGTGCCGGGAGCATGGCATTGGCGTGACGGTGCACCCCACGATCGGCGCCGACATCATTCACCAACACGCGGGATTCGATGGCGCGGCACTCGGCGCCACGGCGGCCCGCGACTTCCGTCGACTCGCCGGCGCGCTGCCGACGCTGCACGATGGTGGCGCGGTGCTCAACTTGGGCAGTGCCGTGGTGATGCCTGAGGTGTTCCTCAAGACACTGACGGTGGCACGCAACCTCGGCAACGGCGCACCGCGCGATTTCCTTGCCGCCGATTTCGACATGATCCGCCACTATCGTCCCCGCCTCAACGTGGTCGATCGGCCGACGCGCGCCGGGGGGGTGGGATACCAGTTCACGGGTCACCACGAGGTCATGCTGCCACTGCTGTTCTGGGGTGTGGTCACGGCGCTCGATGCCGCGGGGCCAGCATGAGCCGGTACGGTTCCATGGCGGTTCTGGCCGGAGTCGCTGCGTGTACGGCGTCACTCCCGCGATCGCAGCCCACGGTCGGGATGGGCATGACCGCGACCATCGGGGCGCTCGAAGCCGATTCGGTCGGCAACCTGCTCCTTGCGCGCCTGCTCGACGCCGAGAATCGATTTGTCGAGCCAGACACACTCTTCGCGCCGGAGACGATCGTCGTGGCCGATGGCGAGCCGCGCGTCGCGACGCCGAGGCTTGCCGGCTCGCGTCTCGGCGGACAGATCCAGTTGGTGTCCACGCGGCTCAGCGCGCGGGGCGGCTTCGTGTGGGGGGTGTTCGAATACCGTTGGGTGCCGCGGTTCAGCAGTGATGCGTTGTCGCAGGGGCTGGCGACCGTGGTGATCGGCCTGCAGCCGGATGGTGGCTGGCGGATCGTGCACCTGCACTCCTCGTCGCCGACCGAGGTGCCCCGAAACGCATCGACCCCCGGCAAGCCAGGGGTCGATGGATCGGATCGGAGCCGCTAGGACTCAGGTCGCGTGGCCTTCGCCACGGACCGTCTCGCGAATCTTCCGAGCAGTGCCCGGTGCGACGAGCTTGATGATGGTGTAGATGACGAACCCGACCAGGGCCCACCACAGTACCGTCATCAGCAGGCCGAGCAGGGCCCCAAAGACCCCCGCAAGAATCTTGAAGGCAATCATCGCCAGAAAGGCGAACATGGCAAATCCAGTGATATTGCGAACCATCGTGAATCCCCTCGCGTCGCCGGCGGTCGCCCCATGCGCCGCTCGTGATGAGTCATACGGCGTCCCATCGCGCGAGGTTTCAAAGCGAACCGTATGACCGCCACTTCCGACGTGCTCGTGATCGGCGGTGGGGCTGCTGGCGCTACGGCCGCCCGAGCGCTGGCGCGAGTCGGCGCGACGGTCACCATGATCCGGCCGCCGGAGCTGCCGGGCGAGGCGTGGCGCGCGGCCGCCGGCATGCTCGCGGCCCAGGTCGAGCCGACCCCCGACGATCCCCTGTTCAAGTTGGGCATCGCTGGCCGCGCCTTCTACCGGCGGGAGGCCCCGTTGCTCCTGGAGTCGACCGGGGTCGATATCGCGCTCTCCCAGTCGGGCATCCTCCAACTGGCGCTCACCGTGGCCGACGAGGAGCGCTATCGCGCGAAGGTTGCCTGGCAACGCCAACGGGCAGAGATGGCGGAGTGGTTGACCGCCGAGGAAGTCCATGAGCAGTGGCCGTGGCTCGCACCGGGGTTCGGTGCCTTTCACGCGATAGATGACGGCACGCTGGACCCACGCCAACTGGTGGTGGCGCTCCGTGCGGATGCAGCCCGAGCCGGTGTCGTGACCATCGAGGATCGCGTCCTTGCGATCCGAAGTGATGGTGAGCACGTAGTCGGCGTGCGAGGCGAAGCGGGCGAACATGCGGCCGAACGTGTCGTGATTGCGGCCGGGGCATGGTCGGGACGGCTCGGTGGCCTCCCCCGGCCACTCTCGGTCGAACCGGTCCTCGGCCAGATCTCGGCATACCACTGGCCAGCCGGCGTGCCGGCGGCCACGGTCTATGGCCCGAACTGCTACCTGCTCCGTCGCGGGGAAGAGCTCTGGGCTGGCAGCACGATGGAGCATGCGGGATTCACCCCGAACGTGTCGGCGCGTGCGACCCACGCCATCCATGCGCATGTCTCAGAGATCTACCCCGGCTTGGCGGGGCTGACCCCAATACGGAGCTGGGCCGGCCTCCGACCTGGAACCCCGGATGGCCGCCCGATCATCGGGGAGGAGCCGCGACTCCCGGGGCTCTGGTACGCCACGGGCTATGGGCGGAATGGGATCCTCCTCGCAGGGATCGCCGGCGAGCTCGTGGCCCAGGGCATTCGTGGCGAACCCCTGCCAGAGGAACTCAGCGTCTTCCGTCCAGGTCGATTCTGGTCCTGGTGAGTTGAGCCTCGGGCTCGACGCGGGCGGCGCCCAATCGCCGGCAGATCCCACTCACATCCAATCATGACCAGCTGGCGTACTCCGGGTGCAGTCACTTGAACAGACACCCCATCCGGAGTTGCCAAGATCATGTCACTACACCCGTCCCGCTCCTGGCGCCGCAGCGCGCTACCGGCAGCGGCCCTGATCGTTGTCGCCAGCCTGACCGCCCGTTGGGTCACGGCCAGCGACCACCAGGACACCGCAGATGTCGAACTCAATCCCACGATGGACATGACCGACTTCTATGCCTTCCCGGGATCGTCACCGGATCGCATGGTATTGGTCCTCAATTCGCAGCCGGCCATCACGCCAGCCGCGGCAGGTAGCGCCTCGTTCGATCCGAACCTGCTCTATCAGATCAAGATCGATAACACCGGCGACGCCACCGAGGATCGCGTGATCCAGATCGCGTTCACGGGTCGCGGCAGTTCGCAGACCGTGCGTGTCTATGGTCCGATCGCCCCACCGGTGACCGGCGCCATGATGAATGAGTTGACGACCACGGCACCGACGATGTCAGGTGGCATCAACACGACGCTCGGCTCGGCGTCCGGCATGCAGGTCTACGCCGGCGTACTCGATGATCCGTTCTTCATCGATCTCGAACAGTTCTTCCGCATCATTCCCGATCGTCGCCCGGCGACCGGCCCGCTGGCCGCCTTGCCGTCGACACCGACTGCAAGCGCGTTCCGTCCGGCGAACACTGCCGTGGATTTCCTGCGCGGACTCAATGTCGCGTCGATCGTCATCGAATTGCCGACCGCGATGCTGACCAGCGGTGGCACGCCACGCCTCGGCCTGTGGGGGACGATTTCTCGATGAAACATTCACCACGATGCACTCCTTCAAGGAGCACGACCATGACCCCACGTTTCTCCGTCCGGGCCACCACATTGGTACTCGGACTCGGCCTGCTGGTCGCTGCTTGCAGCAATGACAACGGCACGCTGCCACCGAATGAGAATCCGACGCGCATGTACAATCAGGTGCAGCGCCTCGGCAATCCGCTGGTGAGCGAGGTCTTCCTCGCCAAGCGGAGCCACGCCACCCACGGATCCACCAGTCCGTCACAGGACGTCGCCCTGATCCGGGCCGAACTCGTGTCGTTCGTGGCCAATGTCGCCGGTCGCAATACCACGGTACAGAACACGCTCGCCACCGTGCTGTTGCCGGACATGCTGATCGTCCAGACCAACAAGGATCCAGGCACCTCCGGCTGGCTCGGCTGGGCGTTGGCTGATGGGTGGGGCGGCCGGAATCTCGCCGACGATGTCGTCGATGCGGGCCTGGCGGCCACGTTCGGCTCGCTGCTTGATCCGAACAACGTGAGCCCCGGCTTGGCCAGCGACAATGTGCCGAGTGATTCGGACTTCCGCGCCACGTTCCCCTACCTGGCACCGGCCAACCGGTGATCCAGCAGGTTCGTGTCACTGCGCTCGTCGTCATCGCACTAGCGATGGCGGCGTTCGCGGTGGGCTCGCGTCACGCGCCGGTTGATGCGAATCCAGTCGATGACATCGCACCGGCAGCGGAGCGCGGGCAGCGCGACGCCGACATCCTCTTTTATCAGGCACGCGCCGAGCAGGACCCCGAGGGTGCGCTGGATCACCTCCAGCTCGCCGTCCTCTATCTCCGCCGTGCCCACGAGCAGTACTCGCCTGCCGACATCAAGCGCGCGGAAGTTGCCGCACGCACCTCGCTTGCGATTCGGGAGGTACACAACGCCGAGGCCTGGCATGTGCTGGCGCTGGCCCTCATGGGTGAGCACCGCTTCGGCGACGCGCTCGCCGCGACCGACTCGATGCTGCTGATGATCGAGCCCACCCCCTCCGTCAACGCATTACGCGGAGAGATCCTCCTGGAATTGGGGGACTATGCCTCGGCTGACTCGGTATTCGTCCCCCTCGACCGGATGATGGAGGGCCCGACGATTCTCGCCAGGACCTCACGCTGGGCGATGTTGCATGGCCGGACCGAACGCGCGCGCCAGATGATGCTCCGCGCCCGCGACGCCGCGCTCGTCCAGGCGGGCACCTCGAGCGAGCAGCGCGCGTGGTATGCATTGCGTCTCGCGGACCTTGCCCGTGCCGACGGCGACACGCGCACTGCGCGACGGTGGTTTGATTCTGCGGCAGCCATCAACCCGCGTGATGCCCGCCTCGCCCTCGCGAAGGCCCAGTTCGAACGCGAGCACGGGAGTGCCGAGGCGGCCAATCTTGCCGCACGCGATGCGCTGGTGCTGAGCGAAGAGCCGCTTCGGTTCGGCCTGGCCAGCGTGGCGGCAGCGCGCGTCGGTGACACGGCGCGTGCGGCTCAGCTCTGGCGCGCGTTTCATGCCGCCATCGACAACGTCCCTGAGACCGAATGGCATCGGGACTGGCGGCTGCTCCTGCTCGATGAGGGCGACAACGTGTCGGCGATGCTCTCGGCGGCCCGCCGCGAACTCCAGCAGCGCCATGATGTCATGGCGTGGGACCAGTATGCCTGGGCCCTGCATCAGGCTGGTATGCCCGCGGCCGCAGACGCGGCGATGCGCCAGTCACTCGCGCTCGGCACCCAGGATGTTCGATTGGTCCGCCACGCCGAAGCGATCGGAGTCTCTCCATGATCGGCAGCTTCATCGGCGTCGGATTCCACCACATCCTCTCGCCAGACGCACTCGACCACATCCTCTTTCTTGCGGCGCTCGCCGCGTGTTACCGGCCGAAGGATTGGCGGCACGGACTGGCCGTGATCAGTGCCTTCACGATCGGGCACACACTGACGCTTGCGCTGACCACGCTTACGCCGCTTCGCCCCCCGACGGCGTTGATCGAGTTCCTCATTCCCATCACGGTCGTGATCGCCGCGCTCGACAACTTCCGGACGCGCGGAGACCTCCCGAGTGGACCGCGGCGACCACTCTTGGCCGGCGCATTCGGACTGATCCACGGCGCAGGCTTCTCGACCACCCTGCGGGGATTGTTCGATGATGGCATCATCACGCCCCTGCTCGGTTTCAATATCGGCATCGAACTCGGTCAAGTCGTGGTCCTCACCTCCCTCGTGATGCTCTACGTCGCACTCGACCGCTTGGTCGACGCCACCGGTCGCGACGGTTGGACGCTCCGAGTGCGCCTGGCCTCGGCGGTCGTTGCATCGGCGGCACTCGTCCTGGCGATGGAGCGGGCACCATGGGTGTGATGCACCTCGTCCTGGCCCTGACGCTCACCGCCGGACTGGCTCCGGTGGAGCACCCGGTGCATGCCGCGCGCGTGGAACTCGCCACGGCTCCCGATGGGCGCGTGGTGGCGACCGTCATCGTCTACGAGGAAGACTTCCCACCTGGCCGTGATCTGGCCCTCATCGCGCCATACCTCCAGCACAACCTCGTGCTGCGCGACGCAGCAGATCGTCCGGTCACGTTCAAGGTCCTGCATGCCCGGCCCCTCGGTGACCGACTTCGTATCACCCTCTGCT
>JBDTNH010000042.1:0-20209 GCA_039933845.1 Gemmatimonadota bacterium | reverse complement strand
GGCGATCTGCGCGGTGCACGCTACGACCCGGAAACCCAGCTGATCGGTCGATCCGTCTCGATGGTCACTGGCATCCGTCGAGAATCGATCGGCACGGCGCAGTATGCCGTGAACGCCGCGGGGATGCTGATTTACGCGCCGGGCGGCAATGCAGGGATTGGCAATCTGGTGGACCTCGGCCCTGACGGTGTGGTCAAACCGCTTCCGATACCTCCGGGCTCCTACACCCGATGGGACTTGAGTCGCGACCGGCACTGGATGGCCGCCGTCGTACAGGCGAGTGGTTATCAGGAGTTGCGCGTCTTTGACCTTCGGGACGTGCAGTCCTTCAGCTGGCTCCGCAGCGAGTTCGTCGGGCAGCCGCTCTGGAGCCCTGACGGCACATCGCTGCTGGTGTCCCTGCAGGATTCCACTGGAGCCAAGCTCGTTCGCGGCTCCCCGTTCATCTCCACGGCACCGGAAATCCTCGCGACAACGAAGGTTGCATCAGAGATGCCGGCACCTTTGGACTATCACAGCGCCACGGTCGTGGTCGCAGGAACCTCAGTTGGAGGGCCGCTTCTCACCTTCGATCCGACTCGACGACCGGTCCGCTTCGACACCATCCCCGGGGTCGTCGGTGGCTTCGTCATGATGTCACCCAACAGCCAGCATCTGCTCTTCAGTAGGTCGAAAGGGAGTCGGGTCATGGTGACCGCGTCGGCACCTGGTGGGACCGAGCGACAGATCGCGGCGAATGCGGTCGAACCACTCTGGCTATCGGATGCCGAGGTCCTGTATCGCGCTGGCGTGACGTGGCACTTGGCCCGGCTCGACCCCCGAACCGGGGAGCCGGTCGGGACCGCAACCGTGTGGGGGAGCGACCCACGATTCTCCGACACGTTCGGTTGGTCGAACCGCCCCGACTGGACTGGTGGGATCGTCTACCAGCAGGGCCCACCGGGTACCAATGCCAGATACCTACGGGTGATCCCCAACTGGGGGGCGCAGATGAAGGCCGTGGTGGACGGAGCGAAGCAATGACCGAGACCTTCACCCGTCTCACCGCCGCCCTCGCGGACCGCTACACCCTCGAGCGCGAGCTCGGTCAGGGCGGGATGGCCACCGTCTATCTGGCCGAGGACATTAAGCACAAGCGCAAGGTCGCGATCAAGGTGCTCAAGCCGGAGCTCGCGGCCGTGCTCGGCGCCGAGCGATTCGTGCAGGAGATCACGACTACCGCGGCATTGCAGCACCCGCACATCCTGCCACTCTTTGATTCTGGCGCGGCCGACGGCTTCCTGTGGTACGCGATGCCGTTCATCGATGGCGAGACGCTCCGCGGCAAACTCGACCGCGAAACACAGCTCGGCGTCGACGACGCAGTCAAGCTGACCTGCGACGTCGCCGACGCGCTCCACTACGCGCACTCGAAAGGCGTGATCCACCGCGACATCAAGCCAGAAAATATTCTGCTCGCGAATGGTCGGCCTATGGTCGCGGACTTCGGGATCGCGCTGGCCGTGAGTGCGGCCGCCGGTGGCCGGATGACCGAAACGGGACTGAGCCTCGGCACGCCGCACTACATGTCGCCCGAACAGGCGACGGCCGAGAAGGAGATCAGCAACCGCTCGGACATCTACTCGTTGGCGAGTGTCTGCTATGAGATGTTGGCCGGTCAGCCACCGCATCTCGGTGGCTCGGCGCAGCAGATCATCATGAAGATCATCGCCGAACAGGCGGCTCCTGTCACACAGATGCGGAAGGCTGTCCCGGCGAACGTGGCCGCTGCGCTCAGCAAAGCGTTGGAGAAATTGCCGGCGGATCGGTTCGAGGACGCCCAGACGTTTGCGCGGGCGCTCCAGGACCCGAACTTCACGACCGCCCGCCTCTCCGCCACCGCGGCGGCAACAGGTGGCACCTCGCGTTGGCGAGCGGCACTCGTCGGCGGCCTGATACTGGGCGCGGCGCTCGGGGCGATGGCCGTTCGGCGCCTCGCACCCCGGGCCGCCGCCCTCGGCAGCTCCACCCGGGAGCAGCGGACCTTCAGTGGTGAAGCCACCATGCCGGCCATCTCCCCCGACGGCACCCGGATTGCCTTCGTGGTGAGCAACTGTGGGCGTCTCAAGATGACCGGTGAAGAGTGCCACGCGGCGCTTCACACGATGGAGGTGGGGAGCACCGTGAGCCAGATCCTGATCCCCGCGGCCCTCGAACTCGGCTATCCCCAATGGAGTTACGATGGCGAGACCGTCGTGGTGGCCGGGGCGCTGGATGCCTCTCGAGTGGGGCTCTTCGCCATCGGCCGCCTCACGGCAACGCCTCGATTGCTCATGCCGGGGACGTTTCGGGCCTACGCCACCCATCCGAGCGCCGACAGCATGGTGGTCCTCCTCTCGGCGGCGGACTCGATGGTGGTGGTCGGCCTCACCGATGGCGAGCAGCACGACCGCATCGCGATTCGCGCGTCCGGGGCAGAGGGCCTTGCCTGGTCCCAGGATGGCCGGCGGATCGCCACCATCGGCGACCAGCTTCGCATTTTTGATCGCGCGGGAACGCTGCTCGATTCGATGGCCGTGAGCGCCCGCGCTTCGGTCCGCTGGGGCACCGCAGACGAATCGCTGATCTACTTTCGAGTCGGCAAGGCACGCGAGGACGAACTGGTCCGCCACGCGGTGACGAAGGACGGCTCGCTCGCGCCAGAGGCGGTGGTGATCCTGCCGCGCACTCCGACGCTCTACGAGGGGGAGTTTGACATTGCCCGTCAGACCGGCGACCTGGTGATCGCGACGGGTGACGCGATCTCCGACATCTGGTCGTTCGACCTGACCCAACGTCCAGTGGTTGCGGTGCGCAACACCAAGGGAACCACATGGTACGGCGGTCCCGCGCTTTCCCTCGACGGCCGGTCGCTCTACTACTTCCGTGGTGATGCGCTCGGCGACAACATCTACACCCTCGATCGGCGGACCGGCGAGGAGCGGGCCCTCACCGCGCAGACGGACCCGGGCGGCAACCACACGCGGTTTGCGAGCGATGGTCGTCGCTTCGCTTTTGGCCATGCGAGCAGCTCCGGCGAGAGCATCCACTACATCGACCTGCCTTCCGAGCAGGTGCATTTCGCTCAGGCACCGAGCGTCGCGGGCCAAGTCGTTCCGCTGGTACCGAATGGCTTCCTGACCGTCGCCGGTACGACCGGGGGACTCATCGCATACGACTCGCTCGGCGCCGTACCTCGTACGCTCACGGGACCTGACGTGCGATTTGTCGGGAGCTTTGCGGCGTCGAATGACGGCCGCCTGGTCTTCTTCGCGGCCATGGTCGATTCCTTGGCACTCCCGGTCCTCGCGGTCATGCCGGTGGCCGGTGGCCCGATGACCGTCCTGCGGACGCTCGAGGCGCGCGACATCGACGCCAACATCACGGTCACCCGCGATGGTACGCTCTACCTCGGTCGCTGGCTGCTTGGCGACAAGGGACCCAGTCTCTGGCGGATCGCCCCCGCCGGCGGGGCGTGGACACCAGTCGTTGATATCCCGGTAAGTTGTCGAACCGGTTCTCTGGTCGTGAACGCCGACGCCACCGTTGCCACCTGTACCGCCTTTGATATCCGGAGTGATGTCTGGACCGTGAAGGTGGGGAGTGCTACCCGATGAGCGATCCGCTCGACCGCCTCACAACCGCTCTCGCCGACCGCTACACGATCGAGCGCGAACTCGGCCAGGGTGGCATGGCCACGGTCTATCTGGCGCACGACCTCAAGCACGATCGCCAAGTCGCGATCAAGGTGCTCCACCCCGACCTCGGCGCAGCACTCGGCGGCGAGCGCTTCCTCAGTGAAATCCGCACCACCGCTCGATTGCAACATCCGCACATCCTGCCGCTACTGGACAGCGGCGAAGCCGACGGGTTGCTCTACTACGTCATGCCGCTGGTCACCGGCGAGACGCTGCGTGCGCGGCTCGAGCGCGATCGCCAGCTGCCGATTGAGGAAGCGATCCGCACCGCCCGCGAAGTCGCCGACGCGCTCGGGTATGCCCACGGCCTCGGCGTGATCCATCGCGACATCAAACCCGAGAACATCCTGTTGCAGGGTGGGCATGCGCTGGTCGCGGATTTCGGCATCGCCCTCGCCGTGCAGAGTGCCGGCGGTCAGCGCATGACGCAGACGGGCCTCTCCCTCGGCACACCGCAGTACATGTCGCCCGAACAGGCGATGGGCGAGAAGCAGATCGACGCGCGCAGTGATGTCTACGCGCTCGGCGCGGTGACCTACGAAATGCTGGTGGGTGAGGCGCCGTTCACGGGGCCGAGCGTGCAGGCGATTGTTGCACGACTGATTACGGAGGAGCCGCGTTCGATCAGTGCGCAACGGAAGGCGGTGCCGGAGCATGTCGAGGCGGCGGTGTTGCGCGCGCTCGAAAAGTTGCCGGCCGATCGCTGGGCGAGTGCAGCAGACTTTGCCGCGGCGCTCGGCAATCCCAACGGCGCGACGGTCACCAGCTCGCGCACGCGCGGCATCGCGACAGCCAAGCGTAGCAATCGCACGACGATGCTGCTTGGTGGTGTAACCATCCTCTCGCTCGCGGCGGCGGCCGCGGCGTGGCTCCGGCCAAATGCAGAGTTGACCCCCAATTGGCAAACCATCGTGGTGAGCGATTCCCTCGAAGTGGACTTTCCAGGATCACTGCTCACGATCTCTCCCGACGGACAGAGCATTCTCTTTCGGAAAGCGATTCAGAACTCCCCACTCTGGCTCAAGCGCGCGGACCGCCTCGACGCAATCGCAATCCCCGGCACGATACGTGGCGCGGCGGCAGCCTTTTCGCCGGATGGTGAATGGATCGCCTTCACCGCCGACCGACAGCTGAAGAAGGTACGACTCGACGGCGGCGCCTCGATGCTGCTCGCCGACTCCGCCGCATCGCAGGAGTACGGCATTGCGTGGCTGGACGACAACACCATCGTCTACCCGACTCCCGACGGCACGTCATTCCGGCGCGTGAGCGCCTCCGGGGGCGGCTACACGGTGGCCTTCGCGGACAGTGCGCTCCTCGGCTACGGTCTGGTCAACACCACGCCGCTGCCAGATGCCCGTGGCTTGCTGACCGCCGTTTGCACCTCGAATTGTGCCACCAGTACGTTGAGCGTGATCGATCTCAGTTCTGGGAAGATGACGCGGATCCTCCCCGATGTCCTCAAGGGATGGTACTTGCCGGACGGCTACTTGCTGTACGTCAGAACGGATTTGTCGGCGATGGTCGCGCCCTTTGACTTGAAGACGCTCAGCATTACGGGACCCGCCACCTCTGTGCTCGGCGGGACCATACTCCACGCGACGTTCCGGACCGTGCCGTTCCTCAGTGTCTCCCGCACGGGGACCCTGCTGTACGCGCGCAGCAGCGGTGGCGGTGCCGCCGAACTGGTCCGAGTGAATCGGCAGGGGGTGGCGACGGCTATCGATACGAGTTGGTCGGGTCCCTTCAATTCCTTTGCGTTGACGAACGACGGCCGACGGATGGCGGTCGGGACCGGCACCACGGGAGGGGGCCTTTCGATCTACCTCAAGCAGTTGGATCACGGCGCCTTCACGCGCCTCTCGTTCGGAGGGCAGGATCGGCGTCCGGCATGGTCACCCGACGGCCGTCAGGTCGCGTTCATCCGGGACTCGTTGAATGGTGGCGGCGTGTACGGCATCGCCGCCGACGGGAGCGGCGGGGAACGTCTCTTGGCGCGGAATAACCGGCCGATTCAGGAAGTTGCCTGGTCCGCTGACGGCGAGTGGCTCGTCCTCCGTACCGACAACGGCACGGCGGGTGCCGGGGATCTGGTGGGGATCCGCACCAACGGCGACACGACCGAGACCCCGCTGGTGGATTCAAAGTTTACGGAGATGCATCCCGCGCTTTCGCCCGATGGACGCTGGTTGGCCTACATCTCCGACGAAAGTGGCGCCAACGAAGTCTACGTGCGCCCGTTCCCCGGCACGAAGGGCGGGAAATGGCAGGTCTCCAACGGTGGCGGCATGTCGCCGGTGTGGTCACCGGATAGTCGCGAGCTCTTCTTCATCGATATCGGGAGCCGATTGGTGGCAGCCGACCTGCGCACCACGGCGGGTTTCGAGGTGGTCGAGTTGCGCCCGCTCTTTGACTTGCGCGGCTACAACCTCGATGTCTTTCACCAATCATTCGTTGTCACGCCCGATGGGGCGAGCTTCATCTTTTCGCGTCAGCGCTCGAGCGGGGCTACCGGCGCTCTGCCTTCGGTGGTTCTGGTCCAGAACTGGTTCGCGGACCTGCGGGCGCGGTTGAAGCGGTAAAAAGAGTCCACGTATGAGGGGCAGGCCACGCCCCATCCGTGGCCGATCTTTACCGCATCGACCGCGAACTCGGTCCGGAC
This sequence comes from Gemmatimonadota bacterium, assembly GCA_039933845.1. GTDB lineage: Bacteria > Gemmatimonadota > Gemmatimonadetes > Gemmatimonadales > GWC2-71-9 > Palsa-1233. The sequence goes on along the minus strand of JBDTNH010000042.1, from coordinate 13,831 downwards.
GGCGAGGACTTCGTCTACCAGGTCGACAACGCGGGCATTGACTAATCCACACCGGCAATCCATTCAGCTAATCCTCGCGCTCCGCCTCCTCCTGTAATGCCTCCAGTTCGGCGATGGCCTCGAGATCCTTCGGGCGACCGGCGGCTCGTTTCACCTTGATGAGCCACGGCAGATCGAGCAGCATGATGTCGCAATCGAAGGCGCGGACCATGGAACTGTGCGGAACAAGATCGTCGTACCCACCGCCGCCGACGATTTCGCCGAGTAGGTCGATCGGACCCGCGGTCGTGGTCAAAGTGAAGTTGAGGCCTGCTCGCAGCGTTGCCACCGACCACTCGAATGGCAACCCAGGTGGCGCACCGCGCAAATACGGTATGAGTGGGGCCAGCGCCTGAACCAGCCGGCCCAGGTTCGCCGCGGTTCGAGCGTACACCACATCAACATCCGTCGTCACACGCGCCGAACCGTGCGCGTTCGCCGCCAGACCGCCGACGATGATGAACTCGGTGTGTGCATGGGCAAGCGTCCGGACCAGCCGCGCGAGATCGCTCATGTCTGGCACCTGCTGCGTTGGACGGCAACTCGCAACTCCTCAGCATCCTTCCGGAACGCCTCCATGTCCCGCAACCGCCGATCGACCGTCTTGCGGAGATTCTCGCGCAGCAGCGTGCGATCGACGTCCCGCTTGTAGGCCTCGACGACCGGATCCTGGTAAGTCGACCTGGCCACGAGCTCGACCCGGAGGTCAAAGCCGGCGGCATCGAGCAGGCGCCGCACCGTCGCCAAGGACGGGCTTCCGCCGCCCCGCTCAAGGCGCGCGACCGCGGGCTGCGAGGTTCCAGCACGTTCTGCCAGCTGCTGCTGGGTCAGCTTTGCCTGTCGGCGAGCCATGGCAACGAGTCGTGGTATATCCATTGTGATATAATATATCACCACCAGTGAATCCGCCACAGTATCTCGGAGGGCGTGGGGGCGAACGACGGCCAAGCCCGTTCTCGCGTCCCTTCGCGGGACCGCGGTACATTCGACCACCCTGGATCAACACAGCGATGCCATCGAGGTGAAGACTGCCCCTTCCCGAACCGCTACCCCGTCCCTTGGCTGCGTTAGGCAACGCCCTTAGCCGTAGCTACACCATCGAGCGCGAGCTCGGGCAGGGCGGCATGGTGACGGTGTATCCCCCTGGCTTCCGGGTAGATTCCGCACCATGAATCGGTCCGGTCTCCCCGACACTTCGGCCGCTATCCGGCAACAACAGTGGTCACGGATCGGCGCCCTCAGCCCCGCCGAGCGACTCTGCCGCGCGCTTGCCTTGTCGGAGTTGGCTCGCGATTTCGCCTGGGCGGGCGCCCAGCGAACGGTCGGATCGCGGGGGCCCGATGCGGTCCGACAGCGCTTCCTCGAACAGCTCTTCGGCGAGGACACGGCGAACTGGGTGGCCCGTCGCATCGCGGCACGGCCCAACCGATGAGCGGGCTCGACGAGCTGACCGGTGCGATCGTGAGTGTCACCGGAACGCTCGAGGCCTACCGAGTCCCCTATTTTGTGACAGGTTCCTTGGCGTCGAGCATGCACGCGGAATTCAGGGCAACCAACGACATCGACATCGTGGCAGACTTCCGTTCGGTGGATCTGCGCGTGCTGATGAGCGCGTTCGACGCCGATTTCTTTGCGGATCCGGAACAGGCCGTCGCCTCCGTAAGCCAAGGAGTCTCGTTCAACCTCATTCACCGCACTTCCTACCTGAAGGTGGATTTTTTCCCAGCGGTATCCGCCTTCAACCGAGCCGCGCTCGAGCGAGCGGAACCCGTTGTCCTGGCGGCTGACCAGGCGGCCATTCGGGTCGCCACTCGGGAAGACATCCTGCTCTCCAAGCTCTGGTGGTACCGGCTCGGAGACGAGTCGTCGGAACAGCAACGACGCGATATCATGGGGATCATCGCCTTCAATCGCGACCTGATCGACCACGCCTACCTGGACCGCTGGTCGGCGGAACTCGGCGTCCACGACCTCCTTGATCGGTTTCTCGCCCTTCCGGATCATCCGTGACAGACATTCCCGATCGTCTCTCCGTCGCTCCCTCGACTCGTTTCGACACGAAGGCCAGCCGATGACCATCGAGTCGCTTACGGCAAGCCTCGCCGACCGCTACACGATCGAGCGTGAACTCGGTCAGGGCGGGATGGCCACGGTCTATCTCGCCGAAGATATCAAGCACGATCGCAAGGTGGCCATCAAAGTCTTGCGGCCCGAGCTTGCCGCGGTGATCGGCGCCGAGCGGTTCCTCGCCGAGATCAAGACCACCGCGAACCTGCAGCACCCGCACATCCTGCCGCTCTTCGATTCGGGTCAAGTCAACGGCACGGTCTTCTACGTTATGCCGTTCGTCGAAGGCGAATCGCTCCGCGACCGACTCGACCGTGAGAAACAGCTCTCCATCGCCGATGCGGTGCGCATCACGACCGAGGTCGCGAGTGCGCTCGACTACGCCCACCGACACGGCGTGATTCACCGCGACATCAAGCCCGACAACATTCTCTTGCATGACGGCCGAGCACTGGTCGCGGATTTCGGTATCGCACTCGCCGCGACGCGGAGCGAGGGTGGGTCGCGGATGACCGAGACCGGCATGTCGCTCGGCACGCCCCACTACATGTCGCCCGAACAGGCGATGGGCGAGCGCGACCTCGATGCCCGCACCGACGTGTATGCCCTCGGCTGCGTCTGCTATGAGATGCTCGTTGGCGAGCCGCCGTTCTCGGGACCGAGTGCCCAGTCGATCATCGCCAAGGTGATGACCGAGCGGCCGACGATGCCATCGGCCACGCGCGACACGGTGCCCGTGCATGTCGAGGATGCCGTGATGCAGGCGCTGGCCAAGTTGCCGGTGGATCGGTTCGCGACGGCGGCGGCGTTCGCGCAGGCATTGGCAAACCCCGGATTCACGACCGCGGCAACTGCACGGGGCATCGCCGGGGCCCGCCGCGCACCGACGCTCCGCGCGCAGCTGCGGAGTCCGCTGGTGCTCGGCCTCGGAGCGGCGCTGGTCGTTGCGCTGGGACTCGCGCTGGCCGCGTGGCGGACCTCGCAGCGCGAGGTGGCTCTTCCGGTCGTCCGCTTCCAGGTCGCCATGCCCTCCATGATACTCACCGCCAACGCGGCCCCGGGAAAGAACGTTGCCGTCTCGCCCGACGGCCGCACCATCGCGTTCGCCCTGGCGGACTCCGCAGCGGCGGTGCGACTGACCGTGCGTCGGATCGAAGACGCTGCAGCCCGGACCATTGCCGGGACCGACGGAGCCCAGCAGCCAACCTTCTCACCAGATGGTCAGTGGATTGCTTACATGGTTGGGACGAATGTCTGGAAGATCCCAGCCGAGGGAGGATCTCCTGTTCTGGTGGGCGACGCGGGACAATCACCAATTGGCTTGACGTGGACCCGCGGCGGCGCCATCCTGGTCGGCGCGACCGGGGGTCTCCTCTCCCTTCCTGTCGCGGGTGGCCCGCCCCGCTTCCTGGTCGTACCGGACTCTGCCAACGGTGAGGTGTACTTCAACGGACCGCTGGCATTGGCGGATGGCGAGACCGTCCTGATCGCCATCCAAACCATCAAAGGGTTTCTTGACACTCGGCTTGGCGCGGTGTCACTGAAGACCGGTGCCGTGCGGCGCTTTGACCTCAATGTGCTGGACGTCATTGGCTATCTCGACGGCACGCTCGTCTATGTTTTGCCGACCGGCGCGCTCATGGCGATTGACATCGACCTCAACACCGGAACAACATCGGGTGCGGCCGTTGCGCTCGGCCCCACCGTGGTCACCACGCTCTCGGCAATCGGGCAGGTGGCGATGTCGGCGACCGGGACCTTGATCTATCAACCTGGGAACGACGAGGCGGCCCTCGGATGGGTCGGAGTCGATGGCCGCTTTACGACCATCATGTCGGAGCCACAAAATTATGGGTACCCGCGCCTCTCACCCGATGGGAATCGCATCGCAGTCTCGTTCGGCGCCAGCGGGCGCGCGGATGTCTGGCTGTATGACATCGCTTCCGCCACACCGACCAGGCTCACCAACGCCGGTGGCGCGAACGATCGTCCGGAATGGACCCCCGATGGTCAACGCATTGTGTACCGTACGGATCGCGATGGTCAGCCTGCACTCTGGTGGCAGCGCGCTGACTTGGGCGCGCTCCCCGAACCACTACTCTTCGGCGCATCACAGTCGTATTTCGAAGGGGTGATCGCGCCCGACGGTCGGACGCTCATCTATCAGGTCGACAATGCCGACAAACAACAGGCGGACATCCTGTACCGGTCGCTCGACGGCGACACGACCTCCCATCCCGTGGCCGCAACCCGGTTTGCGGAAGCGCAGGCGCGCGTCTCACCCGACGGCCAGTGGGTCGCCTACGTCACCGACGCCGCGGGGACGGTGCAGGTCGTGGTGCAATCGTTCCCGGTGGCCGGCGGTCGTGTGCAGGTGTCGGTCGCGGGTGGCTCGGAGCCCGTGTGGGCTCGTGACGGGAAGACAATCTTCTACCGCGATGGCCGCCATCTCGTCGCGGCGTCGGTCTCGACCAGCGGCGGATTCTCCGTCACGAAGCGCACCGACCTCTTCCCGGACAATTTCGAGTTCGCTCAAGCCCCCCACGCCAACTATGACGTCGCGCCCGATGGCCGCCGCTTCTTGATGATCCGGAATTCGCGAACCCCTGAGTATCAAGTTGTCGTTGGCTGGGGCTCCGAGTTGCGAGCCCGCATGCAGTCGGAACGGAAGCCATGAGTCTCGACACGCTCAAGGCTGCCCTTTCCGATCGCTACACCATCGAGCGCGAGCTTGGGCAGGGTGGCATGGCCACCGTCTATCTCGCGCATGACATCAAGCACAATCGCAAGGTGGCGATCAAGGTGCTGCGCGAGGATCTCGCCGCCTCGATGGGCGCCCCGCGCTTCCTGCGCGAGATCCAGATCGCCGCGCAACTGCAACACCCCAACATCCTGCCGCTGCTCGATTCGGGCGACGCCCAGGGCTTCCTCTTCTACGTGATGCCCTTCGTGGCGGGACAGTCCCTCCGCGAACGGATCGACCGCGAGGGCGAGCTGCCAGTGCACGAGGCGGTGCGACTGCTCACCGAAATCGTCGATGCGTTGGCACACGCCCACGAACACGGCGTGGTGCATCGTGACGTGAAGCCTGACAATGTGATGCTTTCCGGCCGGCACGCGCTCGTCACCGACTTTGGCGTGGCGAAAGCGGTGAGCGAGGCCACCGGTGGCAACATGGTCACGACGCTCGGCGTCGCACTCGGCACGCCGACCTATATGTCGCCGGAACAGGCGGCAGCGGACCCGAACATCGACCATCGGAGCGACATCTACGCCGTGGGTGTCATGGCGTACGAACTACTCACCGGGCGGCCACCCTTTGTGGGTAGCACCCCGCAGCAAGTGCTCGCGGCGCATGTGACCGAGATGCCCGATCCGGTGACGAAGCGACGCCAGACGATCTCCCCCGCCCTCGAGGCGATCGTCATGCGATGCCTCGCCAAGCGTCCAGCAGACCGCTACCAGACCGCCGGAGAGTTGCTGAGTCAGCTCGAACCGCTGACCACGCCCAGCGTCGGCATGACACCCACCCACACGCGACCGATCTCCGGCTGGCGCCCACCCGCCGGCTGGAGACGCTGGCTGGTGCCCGTGCTTGCCGGTGTCGTCGTGCTCGCGGTGGCTGCTGTTACGTGGCAAACGCTTCGGCAGCCGAAGGCCGTGGTCATCCTGAACGTCCCACGTCGTCAGGTGACGGTCTCCGGAACGGCCGAGGGCGCGGTGGCGCTGTCGCCCGATGGGCAGCGCGTCGCCTATGCCAACCGCGAGTGTGGCGAGAACGCCCGTTGCTCCTACGCCCTCGTGGTGCAGGATGTCGTGGGCTCCGGAACACTCCGAACGGTGGAATCGCTCAAGGCGGTGTATGAGGTATCCTGGACCACCGATGGACGCAATCTCCTCTTTCTCGGCCTGCCCGAGTACGGTCCCATCAGCTACTACCTCGTGCCCGCTCTCGGTGGTGCAGCACCGCGCCTGATCCCCGGGGTCGCCGTGGCCTCCTTCGGCGGCGGTGATTCGCTGTTGATCGCCAACGAGGTGACACCGGGACGCATCTCGATCCTGGCAACCACCTCACTCGATCCCACCAGAGGCGACACCCTTTTCGTTGAACGACCGGGTGCGACACCATTCGCCTGGACCGCCTCCCCAAACGGCCGCTGGTTCTTGATCGAATCCGATGTGGCCGACAAGGGGACAAGGCAGGTGGTGATTTTCGATCGGCATGGTACAGCGCGGGATTCGATGCGAAGTGCGCGCTCGATGTTCGCCGGGTTCCGGGGACCCCGTGAACTCGTGCTCGGCACATCCGATTCAGGTGGCAACGGGCTCGTCACCGTCTCGGCCTACCCGTTTAACAATGATGGCCGATTCACGGGTGCGCGCCTCGAGGTCCTCTCATCGGTTCCGCTCAAGCGCGCCACGGTCTCCGCTGGTGGCATCGCCTACCTCGCGGGAACCTACCAATCAACCGTCGAGGCCGTCTCCAGGCGCACGACCAGAGACGCCGGTGTCGTGGCCCGTCGGGCAGCGACCGGCACGGGGCAGCTCTCGGTGTTGATGGGCAGTGATGGGGAATCGGTGATCCTGATCCGCACGTCAACACCGAGTCCCAGGGACACCGTGACCCACTTTGCGGTGCAGTCCTTCGCCGGCGGTCCCGAGCGGTCCCTCGGCGGAGGGGTCACCGGTGTGCAGGACCGATCTCGCACGGTCGATGGATCGGCGATGGTCCTGCTGCACCGGGACGGGCCGAACATCCGGATTTCACGACTCCGGCTCGCCGACGGCAGCCTCACCGATCAGGGGACCTTTCCCGACAGTGGCGACATTACTGGACTCGAGGTGATGGCCGATGGCGGGCTGGCGTGGCAGTTCAGCAACGCCCCGACATCGCTCGCGATCCGCGCGCCATCCGGCGCGCGACGGACCGTTCGACTGCCGCCCACCCGGGTCGGTGAAGTCGAGGACTCACCTTGGGGATTCGGCTTGATCGGCTGGGGGTTCACCTATCCGGTCGGCGACTCGGTGGTGATCTTCCATGTCGCACCGGGTGCCAGCGAAGCCAGGGTCGTGCTCCGGGCCGTGTTCGACAACGTTCCCGGCCTCCACTGGATGCGCGACGGCACGGTCGAGGTGGCCGTCAACGAATCCGGTGCCTCGGCGAGCTTCTACCGCCTCGATCCGACCGGTGGCACGTTGCGCCGGGAAAGTGATTTCCCGATTCCATTTGCGTCCAGCGTTTCATTCTCGAATGATGGACTCCGAATGGCCGTCCGCACTCAGGTGCCAACACTTGACGTATGGGTCGCTGCGTGGTGACCCGCGTGCCATCTTCCTGGAGCACTCAATGATCACTCGTCGACGCTTCGTCACCGCTGCTGGCGCAATCGCCGCCGGGGTTCTGCTATCGCCAACGCCCGGTCGTGCCGCGATGCGACATCGCTGCGGGAGGAGAGCGCCCCTCGGGCCACATCCGGTACCTCGCCCCGGCATCACCGGCGCCAAGGTGCTCACCAAGGAACAGCTGCACGACCCCGAGTTGGCGCCGTTGTTCGACTCGGTCCGTGCCATTCCGGGCGTGATCGACGGGATTCGCTGCAACTGCGGCTGCGCCGGCACACCCGGCTTCTATTCCCTGCTCTCATGTTATGAAGGCGATGCCATGGCCCAGCACTGTCCCGTGTGTCAGGGGCAGGGCCGGCTGGCCGCTCGGCTGCACAAGGAAAAGAAGACACTCGACGAAATTCGTGTCGCCATCGATGCGCAGTTCGGGGAGTAGTGTGGTCACCGCGCCAATCTTTGCTTTTTCCCTAGAGGTATCCGCATGAAGGCACCGTCTCGTCTGGCAACTCTGGCACTGTGCATGGTGTCGCTCCTCCCCGTGACCGCCCCGGCCCAGATCCGGGCCAGTGAGGTGGCCACCGTGAGTCAGGTGGTGGACGGCACCAGGATCACAATTGCGTATTCTCGCCCGCGCGCGCGTGGCCGGAGTCAGATCTTCGGAACCCGCGCGGCGCATTGGGGCGAGACCTGGACACCCGGTGCCAACTGGGCGACCACCCTCGAAGTCAGCAAGGATGTCACACTCAACGGTCAGCCGGTGCCAGAGGGCAAGTATTCGGTCTGGATGATCCTGACGGAGCACGGCGACTGGACCACGGTCCTCGATGCCGACTTCCATCGCTTTCACATGGATCCACCCGACTCAGCTGCCGACTTGATCCGGATTCCGACCACCATCGAGCAGGCTCCCTCCATCGATGTCCTGACCTGGTCCTTTCCGGAACTGCGTATCGATGGCGGCACGATTGTGATGCAGTGGCTCACGACGCGGGCGACGTTGCAGCTGAAGGTGACCCCATCGCTCACGGTAGCGATGGCCGAAGCGGACGCAGAGCCGTATCTGGGCCGCTATGCCGGGATGTGGACAGAGGGGAGCGATAGCGGGACGGCGCTGGGCCTCACGCTGACCTACGAAGATGGTGTCCTGAAGGGCGAGTTCACCCCGGCTGATCCATACCTGGGGAAGTTCGCCATGATTCGGGTGGCGCCGGACATCTTCGTGCCGGGGTTGTACGACAAGCAGGGCAAGATCTATGAGGTGCTCCGGCCTGACATGGTGGCGACCTTCACCAGGGTAAACGGCCGGCCGGTGTCGGTGGCATGGCGCGACCAGGATGATTCTCTGTTTGCGGTGGGGAAGCGACCGGATTGATCGGGCGCTCCCGCCTAGCGTCTCGGCCGAATGAGCGTACCTTTCGTGGATCCATGACAACCCCGCCCCGCGCCGCCGACCAGCCAGATGAGTGAGGTGCTCGGCCAGTTGCAGTCGGCGCTCGCCGACCGATACACCATCGAGCGCGAGCTCGGTCGAGGCGGCATGGGTGCCGTCTACCTCGCCCGCGACCTGACCCTCGACCGCCTGGTCGCTCTCAAGATTCTCCCGCCGGAGTTCGCGAACGAGGGGTCGTTGCGCGAGCGCTTTCTCCGCGAAACCCGGGTCGCGGCGTCCTTCTCCCATCCGAACATCGTCCCGGTCTATTCGGTCGAGGATCGCGACGGTCTGCTCGCGTTCGCGATGGGTTACGTCGAGGGCGAGAGCGTCGCGGAGCAGGTGGCGCGGACCGGACCGCTCGATACTCGGGCGATGGTACGCATGCTCCAGGATATCGGATACGCCTTGGCCTATGCGCATGGTCGCGGTGTGGTGCATCGTGACATCAAGCCCGAGAACATCATGATCGAACGGGCGACCGGGCGCGCACTCCTCATGGACTTCGGCATTTCCCGGCCCATTGCACCCAGTACCACCGGTGAAGGGCTCACCCGCATGGGTGAGGTCGTGGGGACGCCGGAATACATGAGTCCCGAGCAGGCAACCGGCGATCAAGTCGATGGCCGGAGCGATCTGTACTCCTTGGGCCTGGTGGCGTTGTTCGCCCTGACCGGCACCAAGGCCATCTCGGGCACCTCGGTGTCGCAGATCATCACGCGGCAGTTGACGCAGGTGCCCACGTCAGCCCAGGTGCTGCGACCGGATATTCCCGCCGCGCTCGGCACGGCCATCGACCGTTGCGTCGCGAAGGAACCCGATGCGCGCTTCCCGACCGCCGAAGCGCTGGTCGAGGCGATCGACGCGGCGCAGCTGGCCGTACCGGAAATTCCGCTCGCAATCCGGCTACTCGCGCAGGAAGCAGAGACGATCACGCTGATCTTCTTCTTCCTCCTGCTGTTCGCCTGGATGATGACCCGTGTCGCGCGGCAGGCCGGTGACCTTCAGGTGTCGCTGCCGGTGTTCGTGATGGTGGCTGTCGTCATCACCCGGGTGATCGAAATGTTCTACAGCGTGCGACGCCTGGCCACGTTCGGCTATACCGCCGACGATGTGGTGCGCGGCTTCCGCGCAGTGGCCGAGGAGCATGAGCAGCATCGCCGCCACCTCCAATCCGACAACACGACGCGGACTCGGCGCCGCAGCACAGTGCGACGAGCGATCATCCAGATCGTGGTGGGCGCAGCGCTGTGCGGGGCTGCGTTTGCTTCGCGCGAGTCGTTGGGAGGCGGTAGCTTCCATGTCGGGCCCTTACCAGCGGCGATCTTTATCACGGGCGTCTGCCTGATGGGTGTGAGCTTCTTCCTGCTCCTCCGGAGTCCGTTCCGTATGAGCCTCAATGAGCGGTTGTTCCGCGCCCTGTGGCTTGGCCCACTCGGCGTGGCATTCCTGCGACTCGCCATGGGGCCCGCACGCAGTGCAATAGCCGAGTAGATTCACAGCTCAGCGCTCTTCGCCCCCCGGGAGGTTGGCATGTTCGGCGTCTACCTCTTCTCCACAATCATCGGTGTCGGTCTCCTGGCGCTCACCCTGTTCGGTGGCAGCGACCACGATATCGACGCCCACGTCGATGTCGATGTCCATGCCGGTGCGGGCGGCGACACCGGCCATCTGTCCGGAGTCGGCGATAGCCTCGGCGATGTCGTGCTCGGCCTCTTCAAGCCGCGCAACCTGACCTTCCTGCTCGCCGCGTTCGGGACCACCGGTTTGCTCCTGACCCTCGCGAACACCAACGCGTCGCTTGCGCTGATCCTCGCCGCAATAATGGGCACTGTGTCGTGGTTCACATCGCACGCCCTGTTCACCTGGCTCAAGCACAGCGACAGCGGCGTGAGCGCCATGGGCGACCGTGAACTCGAAGGATCCATCGGCACCGTCACACTGCCGATTGCTCCCGGCGCGCGCGGTCGGATCACCATCCTCGCCGCCGGTCGACAGACCTGGATCACCGCCCGACTCGAGGACGGCATCGACCGTTCACTCGGCGTCGGCACCGAGGTGCTCATCCGGCGGACCGCCGCCGGTGTCGCCGAAGTGATCCCGACCGACACACTCGACCTTCCATCAACGACCTCCTGAGGCTCACATGATTCCCACCACCCTCGGCATTCTCGGCATCGTCGCCCTCGGCATCATTGCGGCGCTGAGCTGGGTCGTCCGCTCATTGATCGTCATCTGCCTCCCCAACGAGATGGTGGTGATCACCGGCCGCAAACGACTCACCAGTGACGGCCGCGAGGTCGGTTACCGCATTCTTAACGGCGGCCGCACCATGCGGATCCCCGTGCTCGAGCGCGTGTCGCGTCTCGATCTCACCACGATCCCGATCGAGGTGAGTGTGCAGAATGCGTACTCCAAGGGCGGCATCCCGCTCCACGTGCAGGGTATCGCGAACGTCAAGGTGAGTGGCCGGTCGCCGGTCAGTGACAACGCGGTCGAGCGGCTGCTCAACAAGCCGTTCCGCGAGATCATGTCGATCGCCAAGGACACGCTGGAGGGCAACCTGCGCGGCGTGCTCGCAACGCTCACGCCGGAGGAGGTCAACGAGGATCGGCTCAAGTTCGCGAACTTCCTGATCGAGGAGGCCGACGAGGATCTCCGGAAGCTCGGCCTCGAACTCGATACGCTCAAGATCCAGAACGTGACCGACGAGGTGAAGTATCTCGACTCGATCGGTCGCCAGAAGACGGCGGAAATCCTGACCCTCGCACGTGTCGCCGAGGCCAACCGCTCGGCCGAAGCGGAGCAGAGTGAGGCGGCGTCACGGCAGACGGCGCAGGTCGCTTCGCTGCAGGCCGACCTCAAGATCGTCGAGGAGAGCAATCGCCTCCGGGTGCGGCGGGCCGAACTCGAGGCCGAGGCGCTGGCGCGCGAGGCCGAGGCACAGGTGGCGGGTGAAAAGGCGCGCGTGATCGCGCAGCAGGCGCTCCAGCAGGAACGGATCGGCCTGGAGCAACGGCGACTCGAGGCCGATGTCATGCTGCCGGCCAAGGCCGATCGTGATGCCGCTGAGCAGCGCGCCAAGGGTGTCGCCGCAACGATCGCGGAGGATGGCCGTGCGCGGCTGTACGTGCTCGAACAGACGATCAAGCTGTACCAGGGCGCGGGGACCGAAGCCGAGCGGATCTTCATCCTCAACATGCTGCCGGACATCATCAAGGATCTGAGCCAGAGCGTGGGCAAGATGAAGATCGACAAGGTCACGGTGATCGATTCCGCGGGGAACGGCACCGGGGTCGGCAAGGCGGCGGGTCAGTTGCCGAGCGCGATCATTCAGTTGACCGAGCAGATCGAGGCGGCGACGGGCGTGAATATTCTGTCAAGGTTGCAGCAGCCAGAAGGCGAGAAGCGAGAAGCGTGAGGCGAGAAGCGAGAAGCGAGAAGCGCGTGATGATTGCCTCCAGCCTCAATTCTCGTCGAGGATTTGCTTCACCATCGCGAGATGCTCGTTACTGAGGCCGTTCATCTCGAACATCGACACACCCCGCGCGCCGCCTCTCCGGGCGGCGCGCATGGCATCCCCCAATGCCGACGCCGGCAAGTCGGGCAGGTACACGCCACTGATCAGCGGTGTTGAGTTCGGCAGCGCCGCGACACCCTCGGCGGTCGCGGCCTCGATCCAGGAGACCGGCTCTCGGTAGAAGCCGTGATAGATCATCGGGAAGACAATATCGAGTGGCCAGCGATCCCATTCCTGCCGCACGAGCTTCCGCGCAATCGTGGGCGTCGGAAAGACCGCGGCGGAGATCGCCTTGCCCCGACCATGCACCGCCCCGGCCAGCACTTGCACCGTTTCGGTGACCATCCGCCAACGGAACCGGCGCCATTCCACATCCGACGTCGGATCGGCGAGCGACAACGGATCACGACCACTCTCGCGCTCGAAGCGCTCGCGACAGACCTCGCAGTAGCAGAAGTCATACGCCGCCATCTCATGATCCTGCACCAGGCCGTACTGCTCCCAGAGGTTCCGCGGCAGGATCACATCCGGATGCCGGATGTAGTCGAGATGCACCGCATCGATGCCATCGGTCGCAGCAACGGCGTCGACGATACCGGCGAGGTACTCGCGCACCGGACGGCGGGTGGGGCAAAGCCACCGGTAGTAGCCGACATACGGTGGATGGGTGAGCGAGTCGTTCCCTTCCCTGCTCACCGAGAACCACTCGGGATGCGCCTCCTGCACGGCGGTGTCGCCATTCCGATTGAGTGCCCACGTCCAGCGGTGGAGCACCAACCCTTCCGCATGCGCGGCTTCGGTGTGGAGTGCGCTATCGCCGCCGCCTACCAGGACACCGGTGATCCCGGCCGCGCGTATCCTGGCGTAGCGAGCACGCCAGTCGGCGAGTGAGACGTCGCCGCCCCCGTGCACCCACGTCCACGCAGAGAAGCGGGCAGGCGAGGTGACGAGATCGAAGAGTCCCGACCTCGAAGCCATCACTCCGGCGCTCATGGTGCCGATGAAACCCCTGCGCTGCATGCCGAGCCCCTCTCGTTGCCTCGCTTCTCGCTTCTCGCTTCTCGCTTCTCGCTAAAAGCTAGTCGTCAACTGCACGTACCCCCACCAGAGCGTCTCGTCGCCGAGCCCGATGCCGGGTGCCGTCGCCGCATCGGACGGACGGAAGAGTGAGGCACCGGTCGAGAGCCCCAGCCCCTTGGCGAGTGTGCGGCCGAGTGTGGCGTCGAGTTCGGTGCCCAGTGCGCGACCGGTGGTAGTGACTCGCTCTTCCATCAGGGCGAGACGGTGCAGGTCAACACCAAGCTGCCAATTCCCCGGACGCACCACGCCCCGAAGGGCGACGTCGATCAGGCCCCGGTGCGCCAACTGGGACGCCGGGTCCAGGATCAGGTCCATGAATCCGTAGAACTTGTGATTGGTGGCGTAGAGCGTGT
>JBDTNH010000041.1:0-20280 GCA_039933845.1 Gemmatimonadota bacterium | reverse complement strand
GAAGCGAGAAGCGAGAAGCGAGAAGCGAGAAGCGAGAAACGAGAAGCGAGAAACGAGAAACGAGAAGCGAGAAGCGAGAATGCAGCCGAGCCGCGGGCGTGAGCCCGCGGTTTGGTTTGCCACGCACCGATAATCGTTACCGCCGCCGGGCAGCGCGGTTGGCGAGATCGATCCGGAACGACTCGCCGTTCACGGTGGCGTTGGGCGTACTGGTGCCGTTGAAAGTGACGATCACGGTCTGTGTCACCGCCGGTTCGCCGTCGCGAGACACCGACCAGGTCCGCGTGATCGTGCCCGAGAGTGGCCACGGATCGATGCCGACTCCGCGAACGGGCATCACCACATTCTCGACAACGAACGTGCCGGAAAGGTCGTAGGACCGGGCAGGCGAGTTCCCGGCGTTCCGTTCCCGCATCAGGTCCTCGGTCCCATCGCCGTTCACCGTCCGCGTGGTCTCGGTTCCCTCGAGACCCGTCCACGTCAGATGGCGGGTCCGGAGGGTGCTCGCGGCCCACGGCCCACGGGTCACGTCGCCCTCCAGGGTGGCCACGACGTCGACCGTGGCGGTGGTGACCGGGTCGAATGCCTCCTGGACCACCAAACTCGCGTCAAAGAATGCGATGGAGCGGGTCAGGGTCAGGCCATTCGCGGGATTTGGGGGACAATTCCAGCGACCGCCCCCAAACCCGCAGCCGTTCACGTTACCGGGACCAGCGGGCGGCCCAGCCAGGAGCCCACTCGGGGCACTGATCCAACCAGTGGTTCCGCTCATTCCTGCCATCACGTCGACGTCCTCTGCGAAGGCATCGGCCGCCGCCGTTGCCACGTCGGCGTTGAGGGTGGCGGGCGACGGGTCGCCGGTGCCGGTTGGGGAGTCGCTGCATGCCGTGGCCAGCCCGACGGCGGCGAAGATCGCAATGATACTGAGGTGGCGCATGGTGGCCTGCCTTGTGAAACGAGTCGAGGAGTCCCGGTGGTCGGGGTCGGCAAGGGTGACGCCGCGCAGGTCGAGGTGTTAGGGGAAGCGAGAACGGGACTCCGCCCGTCGCGAACCAAACCGCGGGCTCACTTTTCGACGATGCTCAGGGCAGGCTACCCGCGGCTCGGCCGCTTTCTCTCGTCCTCGCCTTCTTCAGCTCCCGCTGGTCACTGCGTGCGTCGAGAGGTCCAGCATGAACGGTGCGCCCCCGACGAGCATCGGGACGTTCGCCGTGCCATTGAAGTCGATCTGGACGGTGGTGGTGTACTGCTCACCATCGTGAGTTCCGCCGGTGATATCGAGCTGGACATTCGAGGTGACCCGGCCGGAGTTGGGCCAGCGCGGGTCGGCACCGTCCGTCGCGACCACGACCGCCTGAAAGTTTGTGGCCGTCGTCAGTTCGTAGGTTCGGGTTCCCCCGAAACTCGCACTCGTCACGCTTGTCGATCCGGTGCCTGTCCAGGTCCGAGTCGTCTCAGCGCCAGCGAGACCGGTCACCGTGAACGAACCCTCGTGGTGATAGTCGAGGGTGAAGCCGGACCGGGAAACCTCAGCCGCGACGTCCGTGTCGATCAACACCGACGCGGTCGTGCTCGCATCGTATGCCGTCTGAGGGGTACCGCTCCCATCGCGGAATTTCAGCGTCGCCTCACCACTCACCGTTCCGGCGGTCGCCGTGCAGACGAGGTTGCCAAGCACGGGAGTGCAGACGCCGTTGTCGAGGGCACCCCCGAAGCCGAAGAGCACGGAAGCGCTGGTGCCGCTCCGAGACATGGCATCGAGATCGCTGGATGTTGCTTCGCCCATCGCAGCGGCAACGTCGGCGCGTTGCTCAGCGGTCAGCGTTGCGGTGGGTCCGGTACTGTCATCGTTGCAAGCTGCCACCAGCAGCAGTGCAGCCAAAATGGCAAAGGTCTGTCGCATGAGTGTCACCTGATGTTGAGGAGGAAAGCGCAAGACGGGATCGCCTCGCGTGGCCACGCGGGCCGCTCCACGTCGAGACCGCGACCTGGTCTGCTCCGTGAGCGCCCTGTCCGGGGCTACTTCAGCTGTGACGAACGACGACGATCGGGATGCACGGCCGGGACCGAAGCCAGCCCATCTCCCGGCTACAGCCCCCCGCCCACCGCCTTGCCCTTGGCGACGCCGCCTGAGACGATGAAGGCCATGAGGTCGGCGGAATCGACTGCGACCGGCACAATGCGGTCGGTGGGGACCAGCACGAGGTTACCGGCGATGTTGTAGGACTGCGGCAAGTAGACGGCGACCCAGCCCGGCAGGCCCATCCGACCGAGGTCGTCATCGGTGACGAACCCGAGAAACCAGAGCTCGAGCTTGGGGTCGGGTTGCACGCGCACCGCGCGATTGAAGCGACGCTTCTCGCCGGCGAACGCCTGCATCAGGTCCTTGGCCGCGGTGTAGAGGAGGCGAACCAGCGGCAGCCGTTCGAGAATCGTATCCAGTGTTCCGATCGCGGCACGGGTCACGACATTGGTCGCGAGTACCCCGATCAGCCCGATCCCGACGATGACGATCAGCAGGCCGACCCCGGGGATCGGCAGGCCGAGCAAGCCGTCGATCCAGGTCACCGCGGACCATGCGGTCCAGACGGTCAGCACGACGGGTACGGTGATCACCGCGCCGCGCAGGAAGAACGTCACCGCGCGGCGGAACGGCGACGGTTCCTCGGGTATTGGGGGGGGGAGTGTCATGACGCGAGCCGCCGGTCGAGGGCGGCCAGCAGGCCGTCGAGTTGCTCGGGTGTCGCATCGCCCAGATGGCCGATCCGCAGGAGTTGGTCTGTCTCACTCTCCATCCCGGGGGCGACCAGCCAGCCCTCCTCAGCCAGCGCATCCACCAGGGCGGTCGCCGGACGCTCATCGGGGAGCCGCAGCACCGAGACCGTATTGCTGCGTCGCTCGCTCGGCATGAACCAATGCACATCGCCCCGGCCCTCCATCCACGCCGCCACCCGCGCCTGCATCGCGGCGTGTCGAGCGAACCGTGCGGGCAAGCCTTCCTGACTGATCCGTTGCAGTTGGGCATCGAGCGCCCAGGCAATCGGGAGTGCCGGCGTCTGCGGGAACCGACCCTCGCGGGCATCGCGGTGCAGCGACACGACATCGAGATACCGGCCGCGATCGTCGAGTTCGCCGGCTCGAGTGAGGAATTGATCGCTCGCAACGGCCATCGTGATGCCCGGCGGTGCACCGACCGCCTTTTGCGACGAGGCGAGCACAAAGTCGGCGTTCCACTCGCTGGTCTTCACTGGCATGCCGCCGAGCGATCCGACGACATCGACGATCGTGACCGCATCCTCGAGTCGCCGACAGATTGGCAGGAGTTCGGCGATCGGTGCGACAGCACCAGTGCTGGTCTCGACATGGACCATGGTGATGGCATCAATCGGCGGGCCATCGAGCATCGCTTCGAGGTCGGCCGGTTCCATCACCCGATCGTGCGCGGTGTGCAGGCGGATCACTTCCTTGTCACAGGCCTCGGCGATCCGGGCGAATCGTTCGCCGAATGTGCCGTGCACGATCGCCAGGACACGCTCACGCACACCGGACCGGATGGCCGCTTCCATCATCGCGGTGGCGCTGCCTGTGGTCTGGATGACCGGCCGCGAGGTCTGGAACAGCTTGCGCAGCCCGCCCTGCAATCGTTCCGCGAGGGCTCGGCCCTCCCGTCCGCGATGGCTGATGGGGGCGTGGAGCATCGCGGCCATCACCTCGGAGTCGGCCTCGACGGGTCCCGGCAGCCAGCACCGTCCGGAGAGGCTCACGTGACGGGATCCAGCCGACCGGCGTCGCGGTAGCCGCGGCCGACCTTGGCACACGGCCGACCTTCGTAGCGGACGACATCGGCGGTGAAGTCGAAGCGACCGCCGAAGAGCGACGAGCCCACACCGTAGGCATCGACCGGGACACCGAGCGCCTCGAACTCACGGATCTTGTCGACGGTGAAACCGCCGGAGACCACGATGCGGACATCGGCATGGCCGGCGGCATCGAGCGCGATACGCACATTCTCGACCAGTTGCGGATTGACGCCGGTCGGCCGGAAGCCGCCCATCATCGGGATCACCGAGGTGTCGACCAGCGTCTCGCTCGTGTCGATGCGGACGCCGTAGAGCCGAGGCCCGAGCGCATCGGCGAGTGCAAGCGACGTACGGACGCAATCATTCTCGAAGTCGACGAGCGTTACGAGACGCATCTCGTCGGGCATGTGTTCGAGATATTTCCGGCTCGCAAGAATCGTGTCGCCACCATATGCCGCGATCAGGCCGTGCGGCACCGTGCCGACCCCTTCGCTGCCCCACCACGACGCTTGCGCATCGGTGGAGACGCCGATTGCACCGGCCATGTGCGCGGCATAGCCATCGCCGGTCTGGACCATCCAGTGGTCATGGCGAGCGGGAAAGAACATCACATCCTTCGGCTTGGCCGCCTCGACCACGCGGCGCGTGTTGGTACCGACCCGGGTGCGCCGCGCCAGCACCCCTAGGTAGAGAGTCTCAAGGTGCGCAAACTGATCGTAGGGTCCCTCGATCTCGAGGACGACCTCCCACGGCGTGATCGGATCACCGTCGTGGAGCGCGCGGACCTCAAGTGCTGACCAATCGTCAGCGCAGAGCTTGAGGATCGCGATGGCCTCGTCGATCCCACCGAGGAGCGCATCGTGCTTGGTGTAGACCTGGACCGTGACATGCGGGGAGGCGCCGTCGCGTCGGAGGACTTCGCGGGTGCGGACGAAGTATTTGTCCGAGTAGTAGCCGGCCCGCATCTTTTCGATCGGGAGGTTGAAGATCTCGGGGTCGAGCCGTGTGCGTGACATGTCCGGGAATCTGGCCCGGCACGAGGTCTGGCGTAAGGCGGGCCGACGTTCGGCCTTAGATTAGGGGCCAACACCCACCCAGGAGCCTCCGTGTCCGATTCGTCGTTCTCCCGCCGCCGATTCCTTGGTACTGCTGGCGCTGTCGTGGCCGGTGCCGCGACCCTGCCTGCCACCGCCTCGGCGGCGCCGTGGGTGCGCCGGACGCCGTTGGCGGGTCCGGTGGCAGTGTCGAGCACCAATGGGCTGCGTGGGCTGGCACGGGCTATCGAGCTGGTGGGGAAGGGCACGGATACGCTCGATGCGATCGTCGAGGGGGTCAAGATCCAGGAACTCGACCCCAACGACATGTCGGTGGGCTATGGCGGATTGCCCAACGAAGAAGGCATCGTCCAGCTGGATGCCTCGTGCATGCATGGCCCAACCATGCGGGCTGGTGCCGTCGGCGCGCTCGAGGGGATCAAGACGCCGAGCGAGATCGCGCGACTGGTGCTCAAGTACACCAATCACATCATGTTGGTGGGGAAGGATGCGCAGCGATTTGCGGCGTCGTACGGTTATCCGATCGAGGATCTGTTGACACCGCGAGCCCGCGAGGCATGGCTGCATTGGCGTGCCAATCGGGGCGCCGGCGACGATTGGATCGACGTCAAGACCGACGAGAAGCTGATGTACACGACCGGGACGATCAACATGGACATCGTGGCACCGAGCGGCGACATCTCCTCGATCACCACCACGAGCGGGCTGAGTTACAAGATTCCCGGTCGAGTCGGCGATTCACCGATCATCGGTGCCGGGCAGTACACCGACAATAGTGTCGGAGCGGCCGGATCGACCGGTCGAGGCGAGAGCAACATCATGGTCTGCGGCGCATTTCTCACGGTCGAGCACATGCGGCAGGGGATGCAGCCGAAGGACGCGGCGCTTGCCACGCTCAAGCGGGTGGTCGCGATGACGCCACCCCGCCTGATGAATGACGCCGGTCGCCCGAACTTCCAGCTCAACTTCTACGCTGTCAACAAGCAGGGCGCCTACGGCGCCGCCTCGATCACCCCGTCGGACTTTGCGGTCGCCGACGAGAATGGTGCGCGCGTCGAGGACTGCGCCGTCCTCTATTCATGATGCCAAACAATTCACGAACGCTTCGACTCTGTGCGCTGCTGGCCATGGTGGCTGGTGCGCTCCCGACCGCTCCGGTGAGCGCCCAGGACAATGTCCCGTGGCGACTCTCCTACTTCCCGTACCTCACCGCCAGCCCCAACGACGGTGTGATGGGCATCGCGCGGGCGATCTGGTTCCAGCAGGCTGGCTGGGGCGAGCGCGTGACACTCGCCCAATATGTGGCGGTCGAGGCCGGCTACTCGACGCGTGATGCGTGGAAGGCGAGCGTCACCTATGGTGCCCCGCGACTCACCGACGACTGGCGCCTGATGGCGCATGCGGAGATTGGGCACGAACCGAACTTCGGGGATCTGGACAGCCCCTTCGGCGCTCGGATGATCCGTGATCGCCAGGTCGCCTGGGTCGACGTTACCCGGCGACTTCATGGCCCGCTTCATGTGGCGGTCCGACCTGCGATTCGGAAGACATCCCTCGAGCTTCGGGTCGGGGACGTCAGCGGTGACGTTGACGAGACCGATCTCTCCGTGCGCGGAGCACTGGTGCTTGATACGCGCGACCGCGAGTTCGAAGAGAACAGTGGAGGATTGGTCGAAGTTGGCGCCATCACGGGGACCGGTGGTGGTGGCAAGGGCAATGGTTACGCGGCGCCGTATCTGCACGCTCGCGGCTGGGTGCATCCGTACCTGCCGCTTCGCCTCACCGGGCGCGTGGCGTGGCGTGGGACTACTGGGTCGGGGGCGATTGCGCCCGCCTACGAGTTTCCCGGCTGGGAAGAAGACTTCACGATCCTCGGTGGACATGAGAGCCAGCGAGGTCTGCCGATTGGAGCTCGAGGTGTCGACGGCGTTGTCCTGGCCGGTGCCGAAGCCCGATTCGACGTGATCAATATCGGCGAGATCGGTGCGGTGACGCTGATCGCCTTCGCGGATGGCAGCAAGCTGCTCTTTGGTGGCGATGATCTCTCCTTCGACGTATCGCGTGTGGCGACGAGCCTTCAGGGGATCGCGCCGCCCTCCGTCAGGGACTGGACCTGGGCGGCCGGTGGTGGCATCGCACTCCGCGTGTTGCGCGCCGCGACGCTCACCATCACCGCGGCGCGTGCGAACCATGACACGCGCTGGTATGTCGGCAGTGGGTGGAGCTGGTAGGGGCGCGACGAGAAACGAGAAGCGAGAGCCGGCTTCAACGCGCCGTGCCGCACGACCTGACGGTCGCGCCTAAGGTATTCATCGCTTCTCGCTTCACGACTCCCGAATGTTCACTCCCCGCTTGCCGAGCGCCGCGACGTAGCGATCATATGGCATCCCCTCGTCGGGGGTGGTGACGCCGAACCGGATCACCTGACGACGGGCCTGGATCAGGCCGGTGATCGCGAGTGAGTAGCCGGTGGTGCGCATCATCGCCGAGATGCCGTGGGTGGCGTCGTAGTAGTCGATGAGGTCGAAGGTGGTGCTGCGTGGGGCGCCGTCCTTGGTGCCGCTCGCGATCACGCGGAGCGCCACGAGGTCCTCGCCCTTCGGGTTGGTCAGCTTTGGCGAGACGGTGGCGATGAACGCATCGCGTGGCACGACCTTGTGTCCTCGCACAGTGACCGGCGTCAGGCCGAGCAATCCCAATTCGCGGATCGGATGCATGATCGCGACGTGTCCGGGGTAGCGGAGTGTCTTGTACTCCATCTCCCGGACCTTGTCCTTGTACGAGAACGGCATGGTGGAAATGCCACCCGCGGTGTGAAACGCCTCGAGCTTGCCGACTGGTGAGGGAAAGGTCACATCCTCCAGCTCACTCAGTGCATCGACCGTGACGGCCTTGCCACCCCGCAGGATCCAGGACGGCGTGGTGTAGTAGTCGAGGGCACCCTCAAGCGAATAGACAATCTGGTAATTGAGCGGCGGCTTGGGGTGCTGGGGCAGCCCGCCGACGTAGATTCGTACTCGGTCGGCGGTATCGAGCCGGCGGATGCCCTCGGCGGCCAGGATGTTGACCATCCCGGGGGCGAGCCCGCAATCGGGCATGATCGAGAGCCCCTTGGCGAGGGCCTCTGCTTCGAGCTTCTTCTGCTCCATCACGATCTCGGTGTTGCCTCCGAGGTCGGCGAAGTGGCAGCCGGACTCGACGGCGAGCTTGGCCATCGGACCGTTGAAATAGTAGGGAATCGCACTCATCACGGCATCGTGACCCCGCATCACGGCCCGGACGGCTTCGTGATCGGTCACATCAAGCGTGACGGCGTGGAGACGCGCATCATCGAGGCGGGCGAGGAACGGCGCCATCTGGTCGGGGTGCAGATCGGCCAGGGTGACCTTGGTGACGTCGGGGTCGCGGAGCAGTTCGAACGCGCAGGCGCAGCCCTGCAGGCCGGCACCGAGAACAAGCATCTTCATGTGGTGACTATCCTCCGGAGTGGGACGGGATGCGGTGTCGAAGATAACTCGCCCCCTCGTCCCACCCGGATTCCATACGCTGGGGAGCCATGGCCGACGCAGCCGATTCAACTCGTGATCGCCTCCTTGAGGCCGCGCGGGAACTCTTCACCACCGCCGGCTACCATGCCACGACGACGCCGCTCCTTGCCAAGCGCGCCGGGGTGGCCGAAGGCACGATTTACCGTCACTTCCCGAGCAAGCAGGCCCTCCTCAACGCGGCGTTCCAGGAGGTCCAGGCCTCGGGCACCGCGATTGTTCAAGGTCATCTGGATGGGACCGGTCGAACCGACGAACGGCTCGGCCAGCTTGGGAGGCAGTGGCTGGATCTGGCCGAGTCCGACCCGGCGCGAATGCGGATGCTGCTGGGGTGGAGACTTCCGGGCGAACTCGATGCGGCATCGGTGCAGGCGACTCGGGATTTTCATCTGGTGGTCGAGCGTCTGATTGCCTTGGGGAAGCAGGAGGGCAGCGTGCGGTCGGGCGTGGTCGAGCTGTGGGCGACCGTCTGGCTCACCCTCATGACGCTCGCGGTCGAGCGGGTCGCCTCACGTGAGTGGAACGGCCGCCATCCGCATGCCTTGGCCACCCTCGAAGCGGCTTGGGAGTCGATCGCGTGGCGACCGATCACCCAGCCGCCAGTGTCGGTGCCCCGGATGGACCCACCGGCCGGGCGTCCCTGACCCATGGCCATGGGGCACGGATTTCTGGTGACGTTCGCGCTGGTGCTCTGCACGGCCGCGATCACGACGGTGGTCTTCGAACGGCTCAAGCAGCCGGTGATCCTGGGCTACCTGATGGCCGGTCTCCTGATCGGCCCGCATGTCACCTTCATGCCGATCGTCGCCGACATCGAGACCACCGAGACCCTGGCTGAGCTTGGGGTGATCCTGCTGCTGTTCGCGATCGGACTCGAATTCTCGATCCGTCGCCTGATGCGGGTCGGTGGCAGCGCTGCGGTGACCGCCGTGCTCGACCTCTCTCTCATGGCCTGGCTCGGGTTCAGCGCAGGGCGACTGCTGGGCTTCACGTCGCGTGAGGCGCTCTTCACTGGTGCCATCACGGCGATCTCGAGCACCACGATCATCGCCAAGACGTTCGAGGAGCACCGTGTTGGGCGTCGACTCAAGGACCTGGTGTTCGGCGTGCTGATCGTCGAGGACCTCGCCGCGGTGCTCTTCCTCGCGGGACTCGCGACACTCGGCGGCACCAGTGCGGACGGCCCGCTCTGGATGACGGGCGTACGCCTCGTGACGCTCCTCACCATCTGGGTGATTGCGGGGCTGCTCGTTGTCCCGCGCCTGATGCGCTTCATCGTCCGACTCGGCCGACGCGAGACCACACTGGTCGCGTCGCTCGGGCTCTGCTTCGCGTTCTCCCTGCTGGCGCTCAAGCTGGGGTACTCGGTCGCGCTTGGGGCGTTCATTGCCGGATCACTGATCGCGGAATCGGGCAAATCGCACACCGTGATGGAACTGGTGCGCCCGGTCCGCGATGTCTTTGCTGCGGTCTTCTTTGTCGCGGTCGGGATGTTGATCGATCCGGTATTGATCGCCGAGCACTGGGTGGCCGTGCTGGTCCTGACCTTGGTCGTGATCCTCGGTAAGGTCATCGCCGTGTCGAGCGGCGCCTTCCTCGCGGGACAGGGCACCCAGACCTCGATCCGGGCTGGGATGTCGATGGCGCAGATCGGTGAGTTCTCCTTCATCATCGCGTCGCTCGGCCTGACCCTCGGCGTGGTGCGGCCCTTTCTGTATCCGGTCGCCGTAGCGGTCTCGGCGATCACGACGCTCACGACACCCTACCTCGTTCGGATGGCTGATCAAGTGTCGAGCGAGTTCGACCGACGTCTCCCCAAACCGCTCCAGACCTACGCCTCACTCTACGCGACCTGGGTCGAGAACCTCGCCAAGGCATCGCAGAGTGGGGGCAATGCGCAGCGGGCGCGGCGGATGGCGCGGTGGTTGGCACTCGATGCGCTTGCATTGCTGGTCGTGATCATCGGTGCGGCCAGGGCCGGCCCGGCAATGCGACAGTTCATGGTCGACCGGTTCGGTGTGACACCCGAACTCACCCGGGTCGGATTGGTCCTCGCCGTGGTGGCACTCTCGACACCATTCCTGTTCGGGATCTTCCGGGTCGCGAGTGGCCTGGCCCAGCAACTCGCTGTGATGGCACTTCCGAAATCGGATCGACTCGATCTGGCGATGGCACCGCGGCGTGCCCTGGTGATCACGCTCGAAATCGCGATTGTCGTCTTGGTGGGACTGCCGGTCGTCGCGATTTCACAACCGTTCCTGCCTTCATATCGCGCAGCGATGCTGCTGCTGGGCATCCTTGCCGTGCTCGCGATTGCCGCGTGGCGCTCGGCGACGAACCTGCAGGGCCACATGAGCGCCGGCAGCGAAATCCTCCTCTCGGCACTCCGTCATTCCCTGCCGCCCGAACAGGGGACATCCGACCATCAGGTGCATCCGACCAGCGAAATGCCGGTCGACCGGTTGGCGACCGCCACGCACCTCCTCCCGGGGATCGGAATCCCTCAGCGATTCGTCGTTGAGGCACGTCACTTCGGTAGTGGCAAGTCACTCCGCGAACTGGCACTCCGTGGTCGCACCGGGGCGACTGTACTCGCGATCACGCGCGGTGACAAGGGCATCCCAGCCCCAAGCAAACTCGAGGTGCTCGAACCTGGCGATCAGCTCGTGCTGGTGGGTACCAAGGCCTCGGTCGAAGCCGCGCGGCAGATTCTGGAGCGCGGGAGCACTTAAGAACCCCGGATAGCGTACCAAACCGCGAGCTGACGCTCGCGGCTAAATGTACGATTCCGTTCCTACCGCCGGCCGTAGGTATCGACTGCCGTCTTCGCGGCGGCCCGCAGCGTCACCATGTCATCGTTGGTAATAATGTTCGGCAACGGATTCGAGTACCCAAGCGGGTTCTGATCGAAGATCACGGCGGCGATCACCATGCCGGCGAGTGCGCTCCCCGTGGCGGTCTGGTGGAATCCATCCGGCCCGTAGATCGGAATTGTCGAGTCGAGGCGCTTCGCTTCACGGAACGCCTGCGCGACAGGGTAGAGTGCCAGGGAGAGCTGGTTGGCCACAGTGGTGTGGTTGGCGATGCCCGCGTCAATGTCACCGCCCTCAGGCGGCCAAGCCACGAAGAGGCCCATGCGCGTGGTGCCCGTCGCAAAGTCGCGGAGGGCTCCTGCATAGGTGAGCATGTTGTCCCGGCTCTCGGGCAGGGTGGAGGGCCCCTGTTGCATGACGACCACGTCGTAGTTTCCCGCCGCTATCGCCGAAGTGCTTGGCGTACTGCCCGCGTGGTCCTGCAGTCCCCAGTTGGCGTGCGCGATCGACGCGACAACGGGACGAGGTACCCCCCCTGACACCGCAAAATCCGCCACCATTCCTGGCACATCCTGCGTGTACGTGAGTGAATTGCCCAGCATGAGGATCCTGATGGTCCCCGGTGGCGGGGGCGGCGGCGGTGGCGGCGGAACCGAAGGCCCGGAACCTCCACCGGCACAGCCGAGCAGGCCGGTGAACAACATGATCGTGAATCGGTTCCGCATCGGATCTCCATGGATCGGGGTCCCGAAATCAACACCCGGCGGCCTTGGAAACGCGACCGCTCGAGGTCAGGAAGGAGTAAGCCGCTTCATTCGATCCGCCGACTGCGCGACGAGGGGCGGAGCGAGGAGCGCAACGACGAGAAACGAGAAACGAGAAATGAGACGCCTCACGCCAACCTCCCCGTCACGGCTTCCACCGCCTCACGAAGCCGCCCTGATACGAGCAACGAGCGCACTGCCGCGAGATCGCCGGTCATGACACGATCGGCCTCGAGGGGCGGCACCACGGCACGCACTTCCCGGACGGCGGCGGCGACCGCCGGCCCGGGAAGCAACGGGGCGTGGAACTCGAGGGCCTGGGTGGCGTTCATCACCTCGATGGCGAGGACCCACCGTGCATTCTCGAGGATCATCGCGCACTGGCGCGCGGCGATTGTCCCCATCGAGACATGATCTTCCTGGTTCGCCGATGTGGGGATCGAATCCACCGATGCAGGATGCGCGAGCACCTTGTTCTCACTGACCAACGAGGCCGCCGTGTACTGTGAGATCATCAGTCCCGAGTGGAGACCCCCCTGGTGCGCCAGGAACGCCGGCATGCCGCTCACGGCCGGGTCGAGCATGTGCTCCACTCGGCGCTCAGCGATGTTGGCCAGCTCGGCGATTGCGATCTTCGCGTAGTCCATCGCCACCGCAATCGGTTGACCGTGGAAATTGCCGGCGGAGATGACCATGTCGTCTTCGTGGAAGACGAGTGGATTGTCGGTGACCGCATTGATCTCACGCGTGAGCACCGCGGCAACGTGGGTGAGCGCATCACGCGAGGCCCCGTGCACTTGCGGCACACATCGGAGTGAGTAGGCGTCCTGGATCTTGCCACAGTCGGTGTGCGAATCGTGGATCGGAGAATTCGCCGAGATGGTGAACACGTTGGCGGCGGCGGCGATGGCACCAGGGTGGGGCCGGACGCGCGTGACCCGCGAGTCGAACGGCGCGCGGGTGCCCTTGAGCGCCTCGAGCGACATCGCCGCGGCGATGTCGGCGTTGACGCCAAGCTGGATGGCATCGCGGATCACGAGCGCGCCGACCGCGGTCATCGCCTGGGTGCCGTTGATGAGCGCCAACCCTTCCTTGGCCTGAAGGACAACAGGCGCGAGGCCCGCCTGCGCCAATGCATCGGCCGACGGCAATGACGCGCCCCGATACTCGGCACTGCCCTCACCGATCAGTGTGAGTGCCATGTGGGCCAATGGCGCGAGATCACCGCTGGCGCCCACCGAGCCTTGCGAGGGGATGATGGGGTGCACGCCGCGATCGAGCATGGCGAGCAGGAGCTCGACCACTTCGATGCGGATGCCGCTATAACCGGCCGCCAACGATTGCGCCCGGAGGAGCAGCATGGCGCGCACCACCTCGGTGCTGAACGGCTCACCCACACCCATCGCATGGGAGACGATCAGGTTGCGCTGCAACTGTTGCACGTCCGCCGGCGCGATGCGCTCGCTCGCCAACTTGCCGAAGCCGGTGGTCACGCCATAGACCGTGCGTCCTTCGGCGACGAGGCGCTCGATGTAGGCACGCGACTCGCGCATCCGCTCCCGCGCCGTCGAGGCCAGTTCCGCGCGAGCATCCTGGCGGGCGACCGCCACGACCTCATCGAGCGAGATGGGCGGGCCAACCAGCACGACCGGTTCGCTCATGGTCCCTGTTCCTTTCCAGCAATGAATCGCGTGGCCACTGGTGTGGCGCCGAGTGTCCAGATGAGGGATCGCCAATCGGTGTCGTCGAGGACGAGTAGATCGGCGCGGGCGCCGACCACCAGCGCACCGCGATCGTCGAGGCCGAGCGCAGCGGCAGCGTTGACGGTCCCGGCGGTGAGGGCTTCGGCCGGGGTGAGTCCGTTGAGACGCACCCCAAGCGCAAGCGCCTGTTGGATGCTGAAGAGCGGTGAGGATCCCGGGTTGCAGTCGGTCCCGATTGCGACAGCGGCACCCGCATCGATCAGGGCCCGACCAGGCGCGGCAGCGATGCCAAGATGCAGCGTCACCCCAGGAAGGATCACGCCGACCGTGTCGGAGCCGGCGAGCGTTTCGATCTGGCGGGGGCCACTCGCCTCCAGATGGTCGACGGAGAGGGCCCCATGTGCAATAGCGGCTTCGAGACCGCCAATCGCGTGGAACTGATCGACATGCGCCTTGCGTGCGAGGCCATGCTTCGCCGCCGCGTCCCAGATCATCGCCGCTTCATCGGGGAGCCATGCTTCGCGTTCGACGAAGACGTCGACGGCAGTGGCGAGTCCGCGGCGGGCCACCTCGGGGATCAGCTCAGACGTCACGGCCGTGAGATAGGCGCCGCGGTCATTCGCATCGATCGGCGGGATGTGAATCAGGAGTGTCGCGTGGGTGTCACACTGCAGCCGCGACATGATCTGCTTGATCGCCTCGAGCGAGCGCAGCTCGGCCTCAGGTCTGAAGCCATACCCGCTCTTGATCTCGAGGGTGGCCGCCCCGCTCGAGATCAGTCGCTGGACGCGCGGCATCGCGAGATCGACGAGCTCGTCCACCGACGCCGCTGCCGTCGCCAGCACCGAACGGCGAATGCCGCCGCCGCGCGCGAGAATCGTCTCATAGGGCACGCCCTCGATCCGTGCCACGAAGTCGTCGTAGCGATCGCCGGCCCAGACGAGATGGGTGTGCGGATCGATCAGTGCCGGCACAACGGCCCGGCCACCCAAGTCGATGATTCGGGACGCGTCGCCGGTCCAGGCGGAGGCCTTCCCGACCCAGTCGATCAGCCCGTTGCTGATGGCGATGGCTGCATCGGTGTGGAGAGCAAGTTCCCGCATCGCCGTTCCGTGGCGCCGACCAGCGGATGGCGGGGTGGCGAGTTGTCCGATACCGGTCAGCAGAAGGTCCGTGTGCATCATCTCGGAATCTACTCCCGCGGCCTGACGGCCGCGGCTCGGCCGCTACTCCAGGAACACCACCCAGAACAGATTGTTGGGGTCGGTCCAGAGGCGTCTGATCCGGAAGTCGGCGTCGTTGACGAGGCGCTCGAGGCCTGGCCGATCGTACTTGTATGACGACTCGGTCCAAATGGTTTCGCCCTGTGCGAACGGTACTACACGGCCGCCGACCTGCACGACCTGATCGTCGAGCGACCGCAGGTGCATCTCGATGCGGGATTCCGTGCTGTTCCAGCGTGCCTCGTGCGCGAAGCGCTCCACATCGAACGTCGCGGCGAGTTCCCGATTGAGTCGGACGAGCAGGTTGCGGTTGAATCGTGCAGTCACACCGGCCGCGTCGTCGTAGGCGCGCTCGAGTGTCCCGGCATCCTTGACGCGATCCACACCGAGAATCAGCGCACCGTTCGGACCGACGGTGGTGCGCACGCCGCGCAGGAAACTGGTCGCGGCACTGGGTTCGAAGTTGCCGATCGTCGATCCCGGGAAGAATGCGACACGGCGAGCGGTGCCCGGCAAGCTCGGCAGGCCGACGGCTCGCGTGTAGTCGGCGCGGATCGGATGCACCACGATCTCCGGGTAATCGGACCGGAGCGCCGCAGCGACACGGTCGAGCTGCTCACCGGAGATATCAATGGGCACGTACGCCACCGGTGCCTCGAGACCCTCGAGTAGCAGGCGCACCTTGATGCCCGCGCCACTGCCGTACTCCACCAGGGCCACGTGGGGGCCAGCCAGATCGACGATCTCCGGTAGGGCGTGGCGGAGGATGCCGAGCTCGGTGCGCGTCGGGTAGTACTCGGGGAGCGTCGTGATCTCCTCGAACAGCCGCGCCCCCTCGGCGTCATAGAAGAACTTCGGGTTCAACTTCTTCGGTCGAGCGTGCAGGCCGGCGAGGATCTCCTCCCGCATGCCGGCCGACGGCGACCCGGACGGCGCGGCATGCTCGGCGCGTCGACCGGAGTGACGCTTGCCTGGGGCGGTCACGGGCGCTCCGCGAGGCGGAGCCCGCTGAACTGCCAGCGTGCTGCTGAAGGGAAAAAGTTCCGATATGTATGTCGGGCATGACTCCGTGGTGTGGCCACCGAGGCGCCACGGAGCACCCACTGATCGGCCATCCACTTGCCATTGTACTCGCCAATGGCGCCGGTGGCGGGCTGATAGCCCGGATAGCCCAGGTACGCGCTGGCGGTCCACTGCCAGAGGTCGCCGTAGAGCTGTTCGAGTGAACCGTTGCCGTGCGCTGGTGCCGGATGTCCGCGGCCGGACTCCACGAATGTTCCCTGGATCGGCGCATTGGCGGCCGCGACTTCCCACTCGGCCTCGGTTGGGAGCGACTTGCCGGCCCAGCGCGCATAGGCGTCGGCTTCGAAGTAGCTGAGGTGCGCGACCGGTGCGTCGTCGATCAGCGGGCTCAGTCCGCCGAGTGTGAACTCCAGCCAACCGGCATCGGCGTCGTGCTCCCAGTAGAGCGGCGCCCGCCACTGATGGGCCTCGACCGTTGCCAGCCCGGCCGAGAGCCAGAGTTCGGGTCGGGCGTAGCCGTTGTCGGCGATGAACTCCGCGAACTCCGCATTGGTCACGAGCCGCGATGCGATCCGCGCCGATTGCAGATACACCTTGTGACGAGGCCCCTCGTTGTCGTACGCGAAGTCATCACCCGCGTGGCCGATCTCGTGAATGCCTTCGGCGATCTCATGCCAGTGCATGGCGGGAGCATCACCCGAGGGCGGTGAGACGAACGGACGGTAGGCCGGGCGGAGCGGGTTGGTCCACAGGACATGCTTGATGTCCATCAGGAGCAACTCCTGGTGCTGCTGCTCGTGGTGGAGGCCGAGCTCGATCAGGGCGTATGCCGGATGCTCGGGATCGTCGCCGATCTGATCGAGCAACGCCAGCACCGCGGCATCGACATGCTGTCGGTATCCCAGGACCTGAACCAGGGTCGGGCGGGTGACCAGACCGCGCTGGGCGCGACAGTGCCGCTCACCGGCCTGGACGTAATAGGAGTTGAAGAGGAAGGCGTAGCGCGGGTCCGGCGACCGGTATGCCGGCGCGTGCGTGGCAAGCACAAAGGTCTCGAAGAACCAGCTCGTATGGGCGAGGTGCCACTTGGTCGGGCTGACATCGGGCATCGAGGAGACGACGCAGTCCTCGACCTCAAGCGGCTCGGTGAGCGACACGGTCCAGTTCCGGACCTGCAGGAACCGATCGCGGAGCGAGTCATGGCTGGCGCGGGATGCCGCGGAGGTGATCGTGGAAGTCATTGTCATGTAGGGTCTTGACGAGTTTGAGGCGGCAGATCGCACAGCCCCGCGGCGGTCGCGGGTGTTCGCCACCGAGTGTACGGCCGTCGATCAGAAATCGCCATCCTGACGGTACCGTGTGGTACGAAACCTGGCAGGGAACGGTTCCCTGGCTCGGAATCCTGTGATGCCTCGTGCGCGAGCCCTTGCTCGCTGGTACGGCGGACCTTAGGGTTGCAGGATCCCCGCCATCGAGGTCCCCATGCGCCGCCTTGTCGCACGAACCGCGTTCGCCAGTCTGTTGGTTGCCTGCTCTGGCAGAGGCAATGGCGCGTCCACCAGCGTGACCCGCGACTCGATGGGCATCACGATCGTCGAGAATCCCGCACCCGTCTACCCGGAGGGCGAGGACGCCGTGGCGCTGGGTGAGCCAGTGGTGTCTCTCGACGACTCAATCGCCACTGGCGGGCAACCTTACATCGGTGATGCAATGCGGCTGGCGAATGGTGACTTTCTTGTGGCTGCGGGGAGCGAGGCGCGCTGGTTCGATCCGAAGGGAATGCTGCTTCGCACCATCGGCGGCTCAGGTGAGGGCCCGGGTGAGTTCCGCGGTATTCAAAAGATCTTGCTGCGCGGCGACACCGTCATCCTTTCCGGCTACTCGAACACCAGCAAGCTTGCCTTCTTCGGGCCCAACGGGAGCCACATCCGTGATGAGCTGCTCGATCGGGATCGATTCCAGGCGCTGGGACGCTGGGCTGAGTGCCAGCAACTTGTCCTGCCGGATGGTTCACGACTCGCGTGCATGGTGGACTCAACGATCCCGCTCTCGGCGACGAATCGTGCCAGCACTATCGATGATCGTGGCTGGAGTTCACCCGGTCCGGGTTTGCTCCGGCAGATGCATCGCCTCCATCTGGTGACTGCGGCGCTCGATACCACCTATCCCCTTGGGATCGATATCGGCCTCGAGCAGTTTGGGGTCGACAACGGTGGCGGCGATGTGTCCTTCATGATGCACCCGATGTATGCGCGCACGCTCGTGGCGTTCGGTGGGACGCCGCTACGCGTCGCAATCGCCACCAATCCAGAGTGGGAGGTCCAGCTCTGGACGCCCCAGGGGCATCTCGAGCGTATCGTTCGCCTCACGAACGGTCGACGTGTGCCGACCGCAGAGGAGATCGGCACTGCGAGTCGATTGCTGCGGGAAGGCGAGTTGAGCCGGAGTCGGGATACCGCTGCCACCTTGAAGGCCGTCGCGGCCGTCCCGACTCCGGACTCCCTGCCGGGCATCCTGGCGTTGGCCATGAGTCGGACTGGCGAGCTTGCGGCGACGCGGGGCGGTGTCTGGGCGGAGGAGTTTCCGACGATCATTGATTTCTTTGGTGCCGATGGCCGATGGACCGGGATGCGCGTGATGCCAGCGCGCTGGCGGCTGCTGGATTTCGGACCAGACTACCTGCTCGGCGTCCGATACGACGGCGATGACCTGCCGCACGTCGAGATGTACAAGCTCGACACGGCAGCGCCCTAGCCGTCGATTGACGGCAGATCGAGTCCACGGGTCCGGGCCACCTCGATCGCCTTCTCGTAGCCGGCATCGGCGTGCCGCAGCACGCCCATTGCCGGATCGTTCACCAGGCACATGCCGAGCCGCTGCTCGGCCTCGTCGCTGCCATCGGCAACCGCGACCAATCCGGCGTGTTGCGAATAGCCCATCCCGACCCCCCCCCCGTGATGGAACGAGACCCAGCCGGCACCACTCGATGCTCCGACCGCGAAGTTGAGCAGCGGCCAGTCGCTCACGGCATCCGAGCCATCGAGCATCGCCTCCGTCTCGCGGTATGGTGAGGCCACACTCCCCGCGTCGAGATGGTCACGGCCGATCACGATCGGTGCACTCACTCGGCCATCGCGCACCATCTGATTGAAGAGCAATCCTGCCTTGTCGCGCTCCTTGTAGCCGAGCCAGCAGATTCGTGCCGGCAGACCCTGGAAAGCGATCTTTTCACCGGCCCAGCCGAGCCACTGTTGCAGGCGCATGTCGTTGGGAAAGAGCTCGAGCAGCGCGCGATCGGTCGCGGCGATGTCGGCGGGATCGCCCGAAAGTGCCACCCAACGGAACGGACCACGCCCCTCGCAGAATGCATCGCGAATGAACGCCGGCACGAATCCGGGGTACCCGAATGCTCCCTCGAGTCCGCCGAGCTCGGCCTGGGCACGCAGGTTGTTGCCGTAGTCGAACGCAATGGCGCCGCGCTCCTGCATCGTGAGTATTGCGCTGACATGTGCGACCATCGCCGCGCGCGCTCGCTCGAGGTAGCGATCGGGCTGCGCCGTGCGGAAGGCGTCGATGTCCTCGTCGGGCTGTGTGATCGGGATGTAGCCCCACATCGGATCGTGCGCCGAGGTCTGGTCGGTGACTAGGTCCGGGGTGAAGCCGATCTCGACCATTCGCGGGATCAGTTCGGCCGCGTTGCCGAGCAGGCCGATGGAGACTGCGCGGCGTTCGGCCTTCGCTGCAGTGGCTCGTGCGATGGCGTCGTCGAGGGAGTCGGCGACCTCATCGAGGTAGCGCGTCTCGAGGCGCCGCGCGATGCGCACGGGATCGATCTCGATACAGATCGCGACGCCACCGGCGAGCGTCACGGCGAGCGGTTGCGCGCCGCCCATGCCACCCAGTCCGGCGGTGACCGTGATGGTGCCGGCCAGCGTGCCACCGAAGTGCTTATCCGCTGCGCCGGCGAAGGTCTCGTAGGTGCCCTGCAGGATGCCCTGTGTCCCGATGTAGATCCACGAGCCGGCCGTCATCTGGCCGTACATCATGAGACCCGCTTGGTCGAGCCGATCGAACTCCTCCCACGTCGCCCACTTGGGCACGAGGTTGGAGTTGGCAATCAGGACACGGGGTGCGAGTGCATGGGTCCGAAGGACCGCGACCGGCTTGCCGCTCTGGATGAGCAACGTCTCGTCGTTCTCGAGTCGATCGAGCGTGGCGATGATCCGGTGGTAGCTCTCCCAGTTGCGCGCCGCCTTGCCGCGCCCACCGTAGACGATCAACTCGGCCGGCTTCTCGGCGACGTCGGGATCGAGGTTGTTCATCAGCATCCGCTTGGCGGCTTCCTGGATCCAGC
>JBDTNH010000040.1:0-20389 GCA_039933845.1 Gemmatimonadota bacterium | reverse complement strand
CTCGACCAGCCCGTCGCCCTGGGGCCAGTGACCCAACGCATGCTGGGACTTCCCATCGCGGTCGCGGACGAGGCCGAGCTGGGCCGACAGCTCACCGACCAGGAGTGGGACCAGCTCGTGGTTCTGGCCCGGGATCTCTTCTCGGCCCGCGGACGACAGAGTCAAGACGGCTCGTTCCGCCAGTGGACCAACGGCAATCTCCAGGTGTTGCTCGAACCGAGCGCAAGCGGTCACCGACTCCGGCTGCGCACCATGAACGGCTACGCCCGGAGCCTGATCCTCGGTGGAACCGGCGCCCTCGGGATCGCGATGGTCGTCGCGCTGGTGCCGCTGCTCGCGGGCAGCCAGGAGATGATCGCCAATCTGGATGGCATGGCGATTCTCGGGCTCGCCGGCCTGGCGATGATCGGACGTGGGGTGTTCGGCCTGAGCGGGTGGGCCAAGCGGAGGAAGGAACAGTTCCGGCAATTGATCGAGCGCGCGCGCGGATCGTAAATCCTCCAGCCGCGGCGGTCACGCCGCGGGATATCCGCGAATTCACGAGCGGTCGTGATTGCCAGCCAGATCCCGCGGCCTGACGGCCGCGGCTGGATGCAGGGCGGGAGGCCCCTGAGGCTTCAGCCTCTGGCAGTGCCGAGCCCAGGCTTCAGCCTGTGGACGGTCGGGCGCAACATGTTGCGCCCCTACGTCTTCCGCTTCTTCTGTTTCTCCGCCAGGATCCGCACCCGCTGCTTGCTGATCAGGTACTGTTGCGGCGCGGCGGCGATGTTCTGCACGGCGTAGTACAGATTGAGTCCCGACGCGAAGTTGAGGAACAGGAAGCCGAACACCGCCGGCATCACGTACATCATCATCTTCGCCTGCGGGTTGGGCGCGATCCCCATCTGTCCGAGCTTCGAGAGCGCGAACATCGAGAGCACCATGAACACCGGGATGATGTAGAGCGGATCGGGCAGTGACAGGTCCGGCATCCAGAGGAACGAGACGCCGCGCAACTCGATTGTGCTCTGCAACACGAAGAACACCGCCACGAGGAACGGATACGGCAGCAGCATCGGCCAACAGCCGCTGAGCGGATTGACCTTGTGCTCGCGGTAGAGCTTGAGCATTTCCGCCTGCAGCTTCTCGGGCTGTTCCTTGTACTTCGCCTGCAGCTCCTGCATCTCGGGCTGGATCGCCTGCATCTCCGTCATCGACCGCATCGCCTTGTGGTTGAGCGGCCAGAGCAGCATGCGGATGAACACGCCGAAGAAGATGATCGCAAAGCCGTAGTGCAGCCCCAGTGCGGTGTGCATCCAGATGAATGCACCCCGGATGGCCACGGCGAACGGGCGGATGATGGTCCGGAGACCCTTCCAACCGTACGGGTTCACGTCGTCGAAATTGTGACCGATCGCGCTCAGGCGATCGTACTCCATCGGACCCAGGTACAGCTTGGTATTCCACGCCCCGGTCGAGGCGAGCGGCATCGTCACCCGAGTGATGGCGCGCTCGGGACTCTTCGGTGCGGCGTCGTCAGCCCGGACCGTCACCGCACTGATCCCCGAGACGCCACTCGAGTCGGTGGCGAAGAAGCCGCCCACGAAGTACTTCGACTTGACCGCGACCCAATCGAACGGCCCCGTCTGCACGGTCGTCTCAAGCGGCGTGAGCGAACGGTAGCGCGTGAGTGTCGTGCCGTCACGGTCCGTCACGATGCCGCTCTCGCGGTGATTCTCGGCCGGGTTCTTCTCGGTGTTGCGGAAGCCATTGCCGAGCCCGACCAGTAGGGTCGCACCGGTGGATGGCACGCCGCCGATCCTGCCCTGCATGTCGATCTGATAATCGTCCGGGCCGAAGGTGTACCGCAGCTCCGCCGGTTGGCCGCGGACACTGCCGGTGAGCACCAGGGTGGCAGGGCCGCCGGTCACGTCGAGCTCGCTCGCGCTGGCACTGAACACCGTTGCGTCGAGACGTACCGTGTCGCGACCCATCGCAATGCGAGTATCCAGCATCGAGGCACCATCAGCAATCAGCTCGAGCGGTCCGCGCTTGCCACCCGGACTCGAGTCGCCGGCGAACATCGACTCGTACTTGAGGAATCGGCTCCCGATGATCCGACCACCAACCGTCGAGATGCGGTACTCGTACAGTGAACTCCGGACCAGGATCGTGTCCTCGGCGACCAGTTGAGCGAGCGGCGCCGAGTCGGCGAGGGTCGGCTGAACCTGGGCGACTGGCGCGGTCGAGTCAGGCGACTGGATCGGTGGCGGCGTGCCCACCGAGTCGATCGGCGACCGCATGGCAGTCGAGTCAGCCGGATTCACCGGGGGTGGCTTCCGGAGCAGGCCAGGGATAAATGCGATCACCATGATCAGGGCAATCGCGATAAGGGGACGTCGATCGTTCACGAGGTCGTCACCAGGTCAGGGTACCGGATCGATCCCGCCATCGTGCCACGGGTGGCACTTGGCGAGTCGGCGGAGGGCCAACCAGCTCCCGCGTCCCGCGCCGTGGCGGCGGACCGCTTCGAGCGCGTATTGCGAGCAGGTCGGATGAAATCGGCAGGCCGGCGGCAGCGCCGGAGAGATGAACTTCTGGTAGCCACGGATCACGACGGCGATCACACCGGCCACAGGCGACGGGCGTGAATCAGTGTCAGCCGTCACGACAGACTCTGGAGCCACGAAAGGAGATCGCCTCGCAGGGTGGCGAACGTCGCCGAGTAGCTGGCGGGACCGGTACGAATCACCACGTCGATGGAGGGAAGATGCCCCTGCATTTCGCGCCGCCACAGCTCCCGGAGCCGACGCTGGAGACGATTGCGGGTCACCGCGGTCTGGCCGTGGCGCGGGACAATGAGTCCGAGTCGCGCCTGATCCAGATCGTTGGTGACCCACCTGATGTCGAGGTTCGGCTGCCTGCTGCGCCGACCGGTCCGGCTGATCCGCTGAAGATCGGTGCCCCGGACCAACCGGCGTGAGCGCCCGAGGCGCTCGTCGCCGGTCAGACGCGGGCGTGCTTCGAGCCGACCGAGACGGTCAGCTGCTTGCGGCCCTTCTTGCGACGCCGCGACAGGACGGCTCGACCCCATCGGTCGGCCATGCGCTTGCGGAATCCGTGCTTCGCGGTGCGGCGCTTGTTGCGCGGTCTGTACGTCGGCTGCATGTCTGGTCACTTCCTCCAATAGAGCCGAAAAAGATACCGGAGCGAAACCCCTCAGGTCAAGGTTTGACTTTTCCACATCCGGACCGTAGAATCGGCCTCCCTCGGTACCGGACTCACAGTTCCACCCCGCGCAAAGGTCAGATGCCTCAGTCAGCCAAAGAACTCTGGAAGCGTGTGCTCGACGGCGCCAAGCGCGACCTGCCTGAGCCCATGATCCAGACCTGGTTGGCCTCCAACGACGCCATCTCGTTCGACGCCGGGATGCTGCTGGTGAGCACGCCCGACGATTTCGCCAAGCGCTGGAACGAGGAGAAGTACGCCGAACTCCTTGGTCGGGTCGCCACGGAAGCCGCGGGAGAGCCCGTCCGGGTCCAGTTCCAGGTCGCCGCCGATCGCCAGAAGCGACCCCAGATGGACCTGTTCGTCCCGACAGCACCAGCGGCTGAGGTGCCGGCCGCGGCGGCGGTGAACCCGAGTGCCCAGCCGCTCAACGAGCGCTATGTCTTCAACCAGTTCGTGATCGGCAAGTCGAACGAACTCGCCGCCGCCGCTTCGCACGCGGTCGCCGAGGCTCCCGGCAAGCAATACAACCCGTTCTTCATCTACGGGCCGACCGGCCTTGGCAAGACGCACCTCATGCAGGCCATCGCCCACAAGGTGCTCGCCGACGCGCCCGCGACCCGCGTGCTCTACGTCGGGGCCGAGCAGTTCATCAACGAGGTCATCGAAGGCATCCACGGACGCACCATGCCCGACCTGCGCCGTCGCTACCGGAGCGATGTCGACCTCTTCCTGGTGGACGACGTGCATTTCCTCGAGGGGAAGGAAGCGACCCAGGAAGAGTTCTTCCATACCTTCAACGCCCTCTACGAGGCCGGCAAGC
This sequence comes from Gemmatimonadota bacterium, assembly GCA_039933845.1. GTDB lineage: Bacteria > Gemmatimonadota > Gemmatimonadetes > Gemmatimonadales > GWC2-71-9 > Palsa-1233. The sequence continues at coordinate 16,359 of JBDTNH010000040.1, read as the reverse complement.
AGATCGTGCTGACCTCCGATCGGCTGCCGAAGGAAATCCCCGGTCTCGAGGCCCGACTCGTCTCACGCTTCGAGTGGGGGATGGTGGCCGACGTGAAGTCGCCCGACCTCGAGCACCGGATCGCGATCCTGCGCAAGAAGCAGCAACAGGACCACCTCGAGACGATGATCCCCGACGACGTGCTCCGGTTCATCGCCGAGAGTGTGCGCTCGAATGTGCGCGAGCTCGAGGGATGCATCATCAAGTTGCTGCTCTTCGCCTCGCTCCGTCACCGCGAGATCTCGATCGAGCTCGCCCGCGAAGCGCTGGCCGACAAGATCCGACCGAGCGACGACGCCGACCATCGCTCCAACGCCCTGCCGAGCATCGAGCGGGTCCAGGAAGTGGTGGCACGGCGCTGGGGCGTGACCCCCGAGGGGCTCCGCAGCAAGGCGCGCATCAAGACGCTCACCGTGCCGCGGCAGATCGCGATGTTCCTCGCGCGCGAAATGCTGCAGATGCAGCTCGTGGAAATCGGCCAGGCGTTCGGTGGTCGGGATCACTCGACCGTGATCCATAGCGTCGACAAGGTGCAGTCGCAGTTGCAACGGGATCGACAGTTCAAAGACCGCGTGGATTCTGCCCGGCAGGAGTTGCTCACAGTCTGATGCACACCGTGCACGACGACGCGTGGACAGAATTGGCGAATCTGGATAGCCGTGGGGAACCGGGATGGTCATCCCCATTACCCACGGATGTTTCACAGCAACAGAACCGCGCAGTGCGTTGCGCATCAACGGGTTCGGGAGTTGATCCACTTCTCCCGACCCTCTACTACGACTACTAGATTGCTTATCCTGTTGTAATCGTAGAAACCTGGGCACCGGGGACCACATGAAGTTCACCATCACACGTGAGCAGCTCGCCGAGGGTGTGAGCGCCGTCAATGCGGCCGTACCGAGCAAGACCACCTTGCCGGTGCTCGCGAACGTGCTGCTCGAGGCGACCAAGGACGGACTCCGACTGTCGGGGACCGACCTCGACATCGCAGTAGGCACCACGGTGCCAGCGTCGGTCGACCAGGAAGGCGCCATCACGCTGCCGGCCCGGAAGCTTGTCGAGCTGGTCCGTGAGCTGCCGAGTGCCGGTATCCGCGTCACGACCCAGGGCGAACAGCGCGTGACGATCGAGTGCGGTCGTTCGAAGTTCAAGCTGCTCGGGCTGCCGCGCGAGGAGTTCCCGGCGTTCCCGCAGGTGAGCTTCGACAAGGCGGGCAAGACCACGGCGCGCGATCTCCAGAAGCTCGTCGCCCATGTTGCCTTCGCCGCCAGCACCGAGGAGAGCCGCCCCATCCTCAACGGTGTGCTCTGGCAACTCACCGAGGATCGCATGCGCATGGTGGCGACCAACGGCCACCGACTCGCGAAGATGGAGATCCCGATCCAGGGCGCCGCGTCAGAGGCGGCCGATCTGATCGTGCCACCGAAGGCGCTCGAGCAGCTCCGCAAACTCTTCAATCCCGACGACGAGATCGAGATCGGCCGCTCCGAAAACCATCTCGCCTTCCGGTCGGCCACGACGGTGGTCTACACCAGGCTGATCGAGGGGCCGTACCCGAACTACGAGCAGGTCATCCCGCGCGAGAACGACAAGGTCGCCACCGCCGAGAAGGCCGCCTTCATGTCGGCCATCCGGCGGATGAGCATCGTCGCCTCGGATCAGACCCACCGGATTCGCTGTTCGTTCGGCGAGGGAAGCTGCAAGATGTCGGTCACCACGCCCGATCTGGGCGAGGCGCAGGAAGAACTGACGGTGACCTACGAGGGTGAACCGCTCGACATCGGCTTCAACGCGAACTACCTGCTCGAAGTCATGAAATACATGCCCACCGACGAGATCCGGATGACGTTCAAGGCACCCGAGCGCGCCGCGACCGTCGAACCGGTCGGCTGGGATGACCCTGCGGCGTACCTGACGTTGGTGATGCCGCTCCGACTGCTGGACTGACGTGAGAAGTGAGACGTGAGAAGGGCTGGTTTCTCAGGTTTCACCTCTCACTTCTCACTTTTCCGGGACCTTCCGATGCGTACAATGCCACTCCTCGCCCTCCTCCTCGTCGCCACCCTGCCGCTCTCCGCCCAGACGGTCTGGCCGGACGAAGGCGTTCGCACCTGGGCGCCGCGGCCGACCGAGTCGGCGATCACCGCCAACGACCTCCGCACACGGCTGTACCAACTCGCCGATGACTCGATGATGGGTCGGCAGGTCGGCACTCGCGGTGGCGTGATGGCCACCGACTACATCGCCGCCGAGTTCAAGCGGATCGGCCTCGTGCCGGCGGGCGAGAATGGCAGCTATTTCCAGGATGTGCACTACGCTCACCACGGCTACGACAAGGCCGTGTCGACAGTTGCCGTCTCGGGCAAGGCGCTGGTCGCCGGGGCCGACTGGGCTCCCATGCCCCCGTCAGCGGCCGGGCGCCTCAGCGGCAACGCCGACCTGAAGGCAGTGCCGACCGTATTCGGGGGCCGGTTCGGTGATAGCACCACCGTGCTCACGTCGGCGATGGTTCGCGGCAAGGTGGTGATCTTCACCGAGCCCACGATGACCGAGATGCGCACCAACCTCGGCACGCGTCAGGTCCAGGCGCCTGGCAACTACACCATGGCCCAGGACGCCGGCGCGGCCGGCGTCTTCGTGATCGGGATTCCAGCCGAGGCGGCATTCCGCGCGCGCACCAGCATCCCGACCCACACCGATGGCGCGACCACCGTCGGCGCTACGGTCACGCTACAGGCCGCCGAGCAGATTCTTGGTGCTCCCGTATCGGGGATGGCCATCGGAACAGTTGGCAAGCCCGTGACGGGCCGCTGGAGCTATGCCGAGACACCACTCGAGTATCCGACCCGCAACGTGATCGGGATGCTGCCCGGCAGCGACCCGAGTCTCAAGGGCGAGTATGTGGTCCTGGGTGCCCACAACGATCATGTCGGCATGGTCCGCGCCGACATCCGTCCGGAGCATGATTCGCTCCGTGGGTTCAACACCGTGCTCCGGCCGCAAGGCGCCAACGACCGGGTCGCGCTCGATGCGGTCACCCCGGCAGAGTGGTCGGAGATCAATGCGCTGATCAAGCATGCCCGGAGCATCCGGCCGGCCAGGATCGATAGCGTCAACAACGGCGCCGACGACGACGGCAGCGGCACGGCTGTGCTCCTCGAAATCGCCGAACGGATGGCCAAGGGTGAGCGCCCCAAGCGGTCGATCCTGTTCAACAGCCACGCCGGCGAGGAAGCCGGCCTGCTCGGCTCGTCGTACTTTGTCGACCATCCGACCATCCCACTCGACTCGGTCTCGGCCGCACTCAACATGGACATGCTCGGGAAGGGCCGCGTCACGGACGTCAAGTTTGGTGGGCCAAACTCGGTCCAGATGCTCGGCAGTCGTCGGCTCTCGGCGGAATACGGTGACCTGATCGACTCGCTCAATGCAGTGCGCGATGAGCCGATGGCGATCGACTACAGCTGGGACCGGACCAACGCCCTCAACCGCTTCTGCCGGAGTGATCAGGTCAACTACATCCGGAAAGGCATCCCGACCACGTACTTCTCGCTCGGGTATGCGCGCGACTACCACCAGCCGACCGATGAGCCGCAGTACATCGACTACGACCATGGCGCGCGGCTGGGACGGTTCGTACACGATATCGCGCTGACGATCGCGAATCGGCCGACCAAGCTGGCCATTCTCCCCGTGGCAGAGCAGGACAAGTCGGCCAGCTGCGGGCGGTAGGCGCGCCGAAGGCGCGCCCTTAGCCGCGACCGTCAGGTCGCGGTCGAGATGATGGGCAGTTCACGGTCGAGATCTGGCGTGCCTTGCCGCACGACCTGACGGTCGTGCCTAAAGACGGTTTGGTCCGCCGTCCACCCAGCCTACGGCAGGTACCGAAACGTCACCGTCGTCCGGATCACCTGCATCGTCGGGATCGCCTGGCGGCTGTCGGGGATGGTGATCAGCCGACTCGCTGAATCGACCTGCACGATTTGGTCGATTCGGCCGGCTTTCGTAGAGTAGTATGTAGCACTACGACTACCTTGTGCGCTCATGCGCATCTCTCGCCCAGCCTGCTTTCCATCGCCCAATTGCTCGTAGCGCTCGGTCACCTCGATCGGGTGGACCACGAGGGCGTCGATGGTGCGTGCCGGGCCGACTCGCCAGGCACTCCGGCGTTGCTCGTCGGCATCGAAGATTTCAACCCGCAGGCTCGAGCTGGTGGTATCCGTCCAACGTTCTCCGACCGGCACCCCATTCCGGGGCAGCGCCGGCAGGAGATCCTCGACCGTTGAGGTCATATCCCGGGTGACGCCGTTCTCCCGGTTGGGTCTCAGATCCTCGATGCCGTGTGCGCCGAGCTTGCCGCGCCAGACCGTGCCAATCGCCTCGCGGCTGGCGTTGGGCACGTCGGGGCGGAAGGTGAGCGAATCGAGCCGAACCTGGACATCACCGCCGGCACCAACCTGGAGGGAAAACCTCGCGTTCCGGCTGGTTTGCTGGACCTGACGCCTGCCGTCCGGCAGGGTGAGGACGATGGAGTCCCGCCGCTCCATGCGCGCGGTTGCCCGGTAGTTCGTCGCCGGAGCAATCCTGGTCACCGCGTCGCTACTGGTCGGTGCCTCGGCGTTGGCTCGGCGCTCGGTCGCTGGACCGCCGATCATCGGTGGCGGTGTATTGCCGGCGCATGCCACCAGCAGGACGAACAGCGGGATGGCTCGTGTGACTCCGGTCATTGAATCTCCGTGGCGGGCGCTGGTGAATGGACGACCCATCTGGCCAAGATTGGCACGTCTGGCCGGTCTGGGCAACCGAACGCCCCCCGGGAGCTCAGTCCCGAGGGGCGTTCGGTGTTGCGGGCTTGATTGATTCGGACTACGGCAGCGTCGTCAATTTCATCGACGAGGTCGCCTTGATTGGAATCGGCTCCGGTAGCTGCGGGGTCAGGAGCGTGATGTCCTGAGTGGAATTCAACTCCGCGCTCTTGGCTGGTCCGCCGATCCGGGTGACCGCGGCGAGCGTGTTCTTGACGGTTCCCGTGATCTGATTGTCGCCCTGCGTGCCGGTCAAGGTGCCTTCGCCGGTTCCGGTCACGGTCAGCCACTCACCCTGTTGACCGGTCACCGTCCAGTTGACGACCTGATTTGCGTTCATGTCCGCACCGTTGTTGACCGTGTTGGTGTTGACGGTGTCGGCCCACGCCTTCTTGCCGGCGGCCTTGTCACTCACGCCCGGAAAGAGGGCGCTGAGCCCTTGGGTCGCGAGGGCCAGTGCGAGGTTTCCCTCGACGGAAAAGGTTGGTGTACCCTTGAGTCGGCCGTTCACGATGTAGGCATGGATAAACTGACCCCGAACCGAATCCGACAATGCCTGCGGATACTGCGCCTCGAGCTGACCCTTCCCGCTGGTCAACATCGAGTCGACGACGACATGGGCGATCTGCCCATCGGTCGTGTCGCTCATCGTCACACTCATGAAGATGCTGGCCTCAAGCGAGGTCTCCTGAATACCCATCCCGGCCGACGACAGATCAACCGCCTGGCTCAGGTTGAGATCGACCCGGTACCGGTCGGCGGCCTTCTCGGGCCCGGACCCCGGACCCATGACGACCGTCAACAACGCAAGCAATCCCGAAACCATCGTACGCTCCATTGTGAAGTAGCCCCGGTTTCATGCCGGGCCGAGACGCCACATTGGCGCCACGGTAAGTCATTGCCCCGCCGAGGGCCTGTCCCGCGAGCGGGGTCGGGTCGAACCGTAAGCCGAGTCCTGTTCGTCCCACCGAAGTGAGCCGGACGATCATCTCTCTTGGGTGGCCGTCGCCGACCACCTCCAGCAGTCTACCCACGACTCGAACGGTGCGGGCCGCACCTCGTCGCTGCTTGACCTTGCTCCGACCGGGGGTTGCCGTGCCCCCTTCCTTGCGGTTGGGGCGGTGGGCTCTTACCCCACCGTTTCACCCTTGCCTGATCCCCTCCGGAGCAAGCTCCCTCGAGGCCATCGGCGGTCTGTTCTCTGTTGCCCTGTCCATCGCCTCGCGGCGCCCAGGCGTTACCTGGCGGTCTGCCCTGTGGAGCTCGGACTTTCCTCGGCCGGGCAAGCCCGGTCGCGATCGTCGCGTTCAACCCGTCCCACAATCTAAGGGCCGGAGGCAGTACGCGTATAGACGTGCTCGTGTGTCACGAATTGCACCGGTCCCGGATTGAGCGTCTCTTGAGGGCCGGTCGGCATCCTGCATCCTCCCACGACCCCGGAGGTCCGTCGATGCCCGAGTCGCATGCCCTCACACCCACCATCGCCGCTGTCCTCGACCCCCTCGAGCGCCCCAGAGCAGACGCCGCCGGGAGTGGCTGCTTCTCGCTCGTGCACAGCGAAAGTGTCCGGAGCGCGCTCCGCATGGTCCGCGAGCGATCCGTCGATGCCGTGTTGGTGTCGGTTCGGCGGTGTTCCGGTGATGCACCGGCGCTGCTCGAGCAATTCACCCGAGCCTTTCCAGGTGTCCCCACCATCGCCCTCATGACCGGGCACGAACCGCGCGACACCGAGGCACTCCTCCGGATGGGTGCAACTGGCATCCGGCAGGTGGTCGATGCCAGCGATCCCTCGGGCTGGCGGCGACTCCGCGAAGTCCTCGGCGCACCGCCAGCCGAACGCGCCAACGTCATCCTCTCACCGGTCCATGCGGCGCTTGGACCGGTTGGCAACGGCAGCCGACGATTCTGGGATGAACTGGTACGGACCGCACCGGCCACCACCACCATCGCAAGCCTCACTTCACGTCTCGATGTGACGGCTTCCACCCTCGTCTCGCGATTCTCGCGCGCCGGGTTGCCGAGTCCCAAGGATCATCTGGTCGCCGTCCGACTCTGCTACGCCGCACGCCTCTTCGACGAAGGTGATCACACCATCGGCGACGTCGCCTACCGGCTCGATTACGCGTCGCCGCAATCGTTCGGTCGACATCTCCGGAGCGTGCTCGGGATCACGCCGAGCGAGTTCCGGAATCGGTTCCCGTTCGGAATGGTATTGGACCGATTTCTGGATCGGATGGTGCGGCCGCATGTGGGGGTGTGGCGGACGTTCAAGCCGTTGGCGCCGGGGCGGCTATAGCGAGATGCGAGATGCGAGATGCGTGAAGCGTGAAGCGAGGACACGCTGGTCGTAGCAATGCGGCGGAGCGTGGACATGTTGCATTGAATCACCCCATCACGCTTCTCGCTTCTCGCATCACGCTTCTCGCAGGAGTTCGCTCGCGGTCATCAACGTCGCCACCGGCAGGCCCGCGGCCTCGATCTTTGCGCGGCCACCGGCTTCACGGTCGAGCACGGCGAACACGCCGAGCACCGTGCCGCCCGCTTCGCGCACGGCGGTGACGGCCTCGAGTGCGGAGCCGCCCGAGGTAATCACATCTTCGATCACCACCACTGGCATTGCCGGATCGAAATTTCCTTCGATCCGCTTGCCGGTGCCATGATCCTTGGGTTGCTTGCGGACGGAGAAGGCATCGACGACCGAGGAACGTCCAACTTCTCCCGCACTCGCGGCGGCAATCGCATACGCCACCGGATCGGCGCCCATTGTCAGTCCGCCGACACTGCGTGGCGACCACCCCGCCGCTCGGATCGCGGCCAGTCCCATTCGCCCGATCAGGCGTTGGCCGTCGGCCGACATGGTACTGGGCCGACAGTCGACGTAGTACGGGGAGCTCGCGCCCGAGGCGAGCACGAACTCCCCAAAACGGACCGAGCGCTCCAGGAGGAGCGCTCGGAGGGCGTCGTGATCGGCCGGCACCGGGATCAACTCCGGTTGAACCACGCCGAGAGAAAGCCCTTCTTCTCCGGCTCAGCCGTCGCGGCGGCACAGAAGGCGCCGGTGAAGTCCGTGACGGTCTTCCACCGCTTACCGAGGTCACGCGCCAATCCCTTCATCACCGCGTCCTCGAGCCGGGTCGAGAACTTGAGTCCCTTGACGGCGCTGTTGAGCGGGGTCGGCTCCTCGGTCAGGAGTTGCTGGAAGAGCTCGCGTGGGTTTTTCCCGGGGAACGGCGTCACCTCGGTAAGAAGCTGGTACGCGATCACCGCCAGGGAGTACACATCCGCCTGTTCGCCGACAAGTTCCCCCGAGAGGGACTCTGGTGCGACGTACTGGAGGGTGCCGACAAAGAAGCCCGCCCTGGTGAGGCGGTCCTCGGCCCCGATTTCGGAGTCGCGGGCGATCCCGAAGTCGAGCAGCCGAGCCTTCTTGTGCTCGGCGTCGTACATGATGTTGGCCGGCTTGAGATCGCGGTGAATGATGCCCGCCTCGTGGGCGACCTTGAGGGCCGCACCGAGTTGCTCGACGATGTTCGCCGCGACGGTGGGAGCCACTGGCCCCGAGCGGGTGATGAAGAGCTCGAGTGGCTCGCCGCTGGCCCATTCGAGGGCGAGGTAGTAGATGCCGTCGGCTTCGCCGAAATCGTAGGTCCGAACGACGTTCGTATGGACCACGCGGGCTCCGAAGTCGGCCTCGCGCAGGAAGCGCTTGACCGCCACGGGATCAGTGGCAAGCCGCGGGCGCAGCACCTTGAGCGCGACAACGCCGCGTTCCGGGTGTTCGGCCTGATAGACCTGAGCAGTGCCACCTTCACCCACCTCCTTTTTGAGGAGGTAGCCGGCGATGGTTCGACCTACGAGAGGATCATGTGTCATGGGAACGCGCAAAGGTACCGCACGGCTGGGTGATCCGGCAAGCCAAGGCCAACTTTCAACTTCTGGCGTACATTTCCTTATGAGTCATTCCTCCCGCCATCTCGGGCTGCGGCCCACCCTCGCGCTCGGCGCGGCCCTCCTCCTTGCGACCGGATGTGGTTCGTGGCAACGCGAAGGCGACATCCGCGACGTGACGCCCGAACAGTCGTTGATGCAGCTCTTCAATCCAGCCGGCGTCTATCAAGGGCTCGGCCGACTGGTGTCGACCAGTGAGGTCCCATTCGTCGGGACCGTGGTCTACCTCCCTGGGCCTGGCACGTCGACCCGAGTCTTGGTCGGGCTCTCCGCTGCCAATCGGGCCTTTTCGTTCGAACGTCAGGGCGAGCTCTACCAAGCCAACTACCGCGTCGAGTACACCCTGACGCGGAGCGGTCAGGCGCCGGCACGCGCTGCGCGAGACGCCAGTATCAAGGTCGGCTCGCTCCAGGAAGCGCTCCGCATCGACGAGAGCGTGATCCTCCAGCAGGCGCTCGTGGTCGAGCCAGGCGCCCATCAGCTCACGGTCCGGATCTCGGACAAGGGCAGCAGCAGGAGCGGTGTGGTGGTGCAGTCGCTGACCGTGCCCGCGTTCACGGCTGGCTCGGTGACCGCTCCAATTCTCGCCTACAGCGTGACCGGACGCGCCAGCCGCAGTGACTCGATCGATCTGGTGCTCAATCCCCGCGGCGCGGTGTCGTATGGCGGCGACACGCTGCTGATCTACATCGAGGGTGTCCAGATGGCGGGGCCGACCACGATCCCATTCGAGGTGCGCGATGGCCGCGACTCGGTCGTGCTCCGGACCACGGTCGACTTCACCGGTGGTTCCGAGGTCGAAGGCCGCATCGTCCGGATCAAACCCGATTCCGCTCCCCTCGGCCGGATCGACTTCCTCCTCGGTCCGGACGGCAGCCGTGGGAAGACCGCTGGTGTGGTCTCCTTCAGCGGCAACTGGATCATCACGAACTTCGACGACCTGATCTCGCTGCTCCGGTACTTCGGGGAAGGGCATCGCCTGGACCAGCTGAAGAACGCCAGCCCACAGGCCCGTCCGGCGCTGTGGCGCGACTTCTTCACCACCACCGATCCCAACCTGCAAACTCCCGAGAACGAGGCGCTCGACGCCTATTTCGCCCGACTCGGTCAAGCCAACGTGCAGTTCAGCGACGAAGGGATACCCGGCTGGCGGACCGACCGCGGCGAAGTGTTCGTCACCCTGGGTCCGCCAGACGAACGGTTCGATTCGACCCCCACCCAGCAGGGGCGATTTGTCCGGTGGGGTTACTTCGACCACCGCCTCTCGCTGATCTTCCAGGATGTCACCGGATTCGGACGCTACCGGATGACGACCGAATCGCGATCGGAGTTCGAGCGAGTGAAGGGGCGGGTGCAGCGCGCGGCTGAGCGGTAGCACGCGAAACGCGAAACGCGAAACGCGAAACGAGAGTGCGTCGGTGCGCGTCCTGCAGGAATTACGGGTCCCCCAGGCCTCGTTTCTCGTTTCTCGTTTCGCGCCTCACTACCTTCCCCCATGCCCAACCACACCCCGCCACGCCTCTTCCTCATCGACGGCTATGCGCTGATCTACCGCGCGTTCTTCGCCCTGATTTCGCGGCCACTCCGGACCGCGAAGGGCGAGAACACCAGTGCCGCCTGGGGCGTCACCAACTTCCTGTTGCGCCTGCTCGACACCTATCGGCCCGACTATCTGGTCTGGGTCAACGACGCCGGGGATTCGTTCCGGACCGAGGCCTACCCCGAGTACAAGTCGACCCGCGAGAAGCTTGACGACGAGCTGCAGGCCGACTTCGACACGGCGGTCGAACGCGTGTCGCAACTGCTCGCCGCGTTCAACATTCCGTTGGTCGCCGTCGATGGCTACGAGGCCGACGACGTCATCGGGACACTCGCCCATCAGGGGGCCGCGCACGAACTCCAGAGTGTGATCGTTTCGGGCGACAAGGATTTCTACCAGCTGATCAATGAACGGGTGGCGCTGCTCAATCCCGGCCGCGGCGGTCCCGCCGGCGTCGACGAGGTCTGGGTTGGCCCCGACAATGCCAGCGAGCGGCTCGGCGTGCCGCCCAGTCAGGTGACCGACTATCTCGCGTTGGTCGGCGACAGCTCCGACAACGTGCCCGGCGTGAAGGGTATCGGCGAGAAGACCGCGGTGTCACTGCTCACCGAGTATCCCGACATCGAGGCGTTGATCGCGGCCGCCCCGGGGCTCACGGCGAAGCGGCCACGCGAGGCCCTCCAGGAGCACGCCGAGCTCGCGCGACTCTCGAAACGCCTGGTCACCATCCAGCTCGACGTGCCGGTCACGCTTGAACTCGACGCCTATCGGGTGGGCGCACCCGACTGGCCCGAACTGGTGCGCCTATTCGGCGAACTCGAGTTCGCCTCGCTGCTCACGCGGGTCGAGAAGATGGCCGGGAGTCAGGGGGGGGGAACAGCGGTGGAGCTTCCCCCGGTCCCAACCCTCGATGTGATGATCTGCGATGACCCAGCGGACCTGCCGGCGATCCTCGCGGAGCTCCGCGCCTCGGAGATCGTGGCATTCGACACCGAGACCACCTCGCTCGAGCCGCATGACGCCGAACTCATGGGCCTCTCGCTCGCCACATCACCGACCCGGGTCTGGTACTTCCCCTTCGGTCATCGGAAGCCCGCCGGCGATCTCTTCGGCGAAGACGACGGCACCCCCGCCCCGCGCAACTTTCCCGCGATCACCGATCCCGCGGCCGCGGATCTCAAGGCGCTGCTCGAGGACGCCAACGTGCCAAAGGCGGCCCAGAACGGGAAGTACGACATCCAGGTGCTCCGACGCGCCGGTGTCACCGTGCGTGGCTTTGCCTATGACTCGATGCTCACCTCGTTCGTGCTCGACCCGTCGCGGCGCTCGCACGGCATCGATGCACTCGCGCTCGACGTGCTCGGGCAGCGCATGACGTCATATACCGAGCTCACCGGCAAGGGCAAATCGCAGATCCCGTTTGCCGAGGTGCCGGTCGACAAGGCGGCGGCGTACTGTGGCGCCGATAGCGCCACGGTGCTGGCGCTGCGCAAGCACTTCGCGCCCGGCCTCGAAGCGGGACGGCTCGCCGAACTGCTCGCCACCATCGAACTGCCGCTGGTACCGGTACTGGCAGACATGGAATGGGATGGGGTGGCGATCGACCGGGCGCAGTTCCGCGAGCTGGCTCAGGAGCTCGACCGGGATCTCGAGGCGATCGAAACGGCGATCCACACCATGGCCGGCGTCGAGGGACTCAACCTCAACTCACCGCGCCAGCTCGCCGATGTGCTCTTCCTGAAGATGGGACTGCCGGTGATCCGGCGGACCAAGACCGGACCGAGCACCGACGCCGCGGTGCTTGAGACCCTGGCGTCGCAGGGTCACGAGCTACCCGCGATGATCCTGCAGCATCGCGAGCTCCAGAAGCTCAAGAGCACCTACGTCGATGTGCTCCCGACGCGTGTCAACGCTTCGACCGGGCGGATTCATACCTCGTACAACCAGGTCGGTGCCCAGACGGGTCGGCTCTCGTCGAGCGACCCGAATCTGCAGAACATCCCGATCCGTTCCCCGCGTGGCGAGGCCATTCGGCGTGGCTTCGTGCCGCGAACGGGGTGGCGGTTCATCGTCGCGGACTACTCGCAGATCGAGCTGCGCTTGATGGCACATCTGAGCGGCGATCCGGCCTTCGTGGCGGCGTTTCGGAGTGGCGGCGACATCCACCGGCAGACGGCGGCGCTCATCTTCGGTGTCGATCTGGATGATGTGACGAGCGAGATGCGTGCGCGGGCGAAGACCATCAACTTCGGCACCATCTACGGGCAGGGACCGTTCGCGCTCAGCAACCAGTTGGGCATCACGCAGGACGAGGCGAAGGCGTTCATCACCGACTACTTCACGCGCTTCGCGGGCGTGCGCGACTTTCTCGACGCCTGTGTCGAGCGGGCGCGTGCGGATGGCTACGTCGAGACGATCTTCGGCCGACGGCGCTACATCCCCGAGATCCACGACAAGAACTTCAACATGCGGTCGTTCGCCGAGCGCACCGCGCAGAACACGCCGTTGCAGGGATCGGCGGCCGACCTGATCAAGCGCGCGATGATCGACATCCATGCTGCGCTCGGGGAGGGCGGTCTCGCGTCCCGCCTGCTCCTGCAGGTCCACGACGAACTCGTCGTCGAGGCGCCGGAAGACGAAGTGCAGCGGGTGTCGGAGTTGGTGAGGACGAAGATGGAGGGGGCGGCGACGCTCTCCGTGCCGCTGGTGGTCGAGCTCGGCGTCGGCCTGAACTGGGTCGACGCCAAGCACTGATCCAGGCGCGCCCATCAGGGCGCGCGAGCTATGCCGTGCGATTGGATGCCATCGCGCGTCCTGACGGACGTGCCTGAATCCTTTTTCCACCCCGGCCACCAGTTCCACTCGCCGGCGATCTGCATCAGACTTGGCACCAGCACCATCCGGATCACCGTGGCGTCGAGCAGCACCGCCACCGCAAGGCCGAAGCCGATGAACTGCATGAGCAGGATGCGGGCGAACGCGAACGCGCCGAACACCGCGATCATCACCAACGCGGCGGAGGTGATCACGCTCGCCGTCGCGGCGAGGCCCTCACGGGTCGCCAGCGTGTTCTGCCCGGTGCGGTCAAAGGCCTCCTTGATCCGCGAGAGCAGGAACACCTCGTAATCCATCGACAGGCCGAACACCACCGCAAACACCAGCACCGGGACCAGCACGTAGATGGCGGATGTCGGTCCGTCGAGACCGAAGAGCTGACTCCCGAACCCTTGCTGGAAGACGAGCACGATCAGGCCGAAGGTGGCGATCACCGACATCGAGTTCATCACGATCGCCTTGATCGGGACGAGGACCGATCGGAACACGATCGCGAGCATCACCCCGGTCACCCCGAGGATCAACAGGACAATGAGTGGGAAGCGGTCGAGCAGGAGCTCCTGGAAGTCCACGGCCCCGGCGACGTATCCACCGACCCATGCGGTCGCGCCTCGGAGTTGGCGATTCGTCGAATCGACCACCGTGCCGCGGATGTCGGTGACCACCCCCATCGCGGTGGTGAGCGACGTGGTATCGGCCAGGATCACGTCGACGAGGGTCGATTGCCCGTCGCGGCTCAGGTAGGCGTCGAGGAAATCCGGATAGCGTGCGCGCACCGAGTCGGGCTCGGAGTACAGGAGCGAGAGCTCGAGCAGGCCCAGCTCGCGGTCGATGTCGACCAGCGAGCGAACCGAGGCAATGCGCGGATCGGCGCGCAGTGCATCCGAGAGCTTCCGGAGCCCCCTGAGCGCCGTCGAGCCGGTGGCGGGGGTGCCGTCCGGGAACTCGAGCACGATGCGGACCGGCTGCAGGTAGCCTGCGCGCCCAATCCGCTCGAGTGTCGCGACCCCGGCGCCAGCCTCGGTCTTTTCCGGCCACCAATGGCGGCTCGGCAGGCCGATCTTGAGCTGGAGGAGCGGTAGCGTCAGCACGCCAATCACGAGGAAGCCGATCCCCGTGGCCCGATAGGGATGGCGGGAGAGCCCCCGCGCCCACGACTCCCAGATCTGTGGGCGGTGATACCACGCGAGGCGCGCGGCGAGCCATTTCGGTCGGTCGATCTGTCTGCCGAGGACGGCGAGCATCGCGGGCAGCAGCGTGGTGGCGAGCAGGACGGCAACCGCCACCACCACCAACCCGGCGATGCCGACGCTCCGGGTCTCGGTGAGGGGTGTCAGCAGGAGTGCCCCGAAGCCGACCACCACCGTGGCGCCCGAGGTCACCACCGCCCTGCCGGCTGTCCGGACCGTGCGCTGTGCCGCCTCGATCGGCCGCAACCCCTCGTTCAGTTCCTCCCGAAACCTGGTCACCACCAGCAGCGAATAGTCGATCCCCACGCCGAGCCCGATCATGGTGATCATGTTGAGCACGAACACCGACATCGGGATCCAGATTGTGATGATCCCGACGAGCGTGAGCGAGATGATGATCGCCATCACCCCGACGATGATCGGGAGCACCGAGGCGACCAGGGCACCGAAGGCGAGGATCAGGATCGCCAGCGTCAACGGCACCAGGCGGCGCTCGTTCCGGGTCGCATCCTCGGCGCTCACCTGCTTGATGTCGAGGTCGAGTGCGGTGCGTCCGGTGACGTGAATCGTGAAGTGGTCCCGGTCGGGGAATCGTCGGACCACGCTGTCGAGCGTTTTCCGGAGTGGCGTCACGACGCTCGCAGCCGGTGCCCCGGTGGAGTCGAGCGCGACGAGGAAGAACGTGGTCCGGTGATCGTCCGACAGGAAGGTCGAGTCGTGGGTCGAGGCCCAGGAGACCGTCCCTTCGACATGGTCGAGCCGACGGGTCGCGGCGAGGAGCGAGTCGGCCAGGGCGGCACCGATGCCACTGTCGAATGGCGTGGGGCCCTCGACGGTGACGGCGAAGAACTCGCTGAGCGGCCTGGGGAAGCGGGCCGCGACCAGCGAGTCGGCGCGCCGCGCCTCAGTCGTCGCGTTGGCTGATCCGCCGACTTGGAGGTGCTCGAGCGTGCCGCCGGCACGGATCGCTGCCACGATGGCGATGGCGGTCCACGTGGTGATCACCAGCCAGCGCCAGCGCACGATCGCGCTCCCGAGGGTTCCTTGCACGGGACAATGGTAGGAGCCGCCGGTCTGCGGCGCCAGCCGGAGCGAGGTCGATGGCTGAGGGTCAATCGTCAGCAAGCCTTCGACCATCGGCCAGCGTTCATCGTTCATCGACCCCGAACGGAACCGCGTGGCAGGACGGAGCGTATACCCCATGCACGGCATTCACTGCTGCACGGAGAGACATCACCATGCCCTACCAGCGATCTGAGTCGGCCATCGCCGGCCTCACACCCGAGCAGTTCCGTGTCACCCAGGAAGGTGGCACAGAGCGTCCGGGGACTGGCGAGTACCTCGAGAACACGGCGCCGGGGATCTACGTCGACGTCGTCTCGGGCGAACCATTGTTTGCCAGTTCGGACAAGTTTGATTCCGGCTGTGGCTGGCCCAGTTTCACGAAGCCGATCGTGCCGGCGCATGTGAGCGAACTGCGCGACATGTCACTTGGCATGATGCGCACCGAGGTGCGTTCGGCCCACGGCGACAGTCATCTGGGGCATGTCTTCCCCGATGGGCCTGCCGATCGCGGTGGGCTTCGCTATTGCATCAATTCCGCGAGTCTCCGGTTCATTCATCGCGATGCCATGCGTGCCGAAGGCTACGGCGAGTATCTCGAGCAGGTGGAGGATCGCTGAATGACCGAACGTGCCGTACTCGCCGGAGGCTGCTTCTGGGGCATGCAGGACCTCATCAGGAAGCTGCCCGGCGTGGTCTCCACCCGGGTCGGCTATTCCGGTGGCGAGATGCCAAACGCGACCTATCGGAATCACGGCAACCACGCCGAGGCGATCGAGATCGTCTTCGATCCGGCGACACTCAGCTATCGGCGCGTGCTCGAGTACTTCTTCCAGATTCATGACCCGACCACCCCGAATCGTCAGGGGAATGACCTCGGTGCCTCGTACCGATCGGCGATCTACTACACCGATGAGGCACAGCTGGCCGTGGCCAGGGA
>JBDTNH010000039.1:0-20461 GCA_039933845.1 Gemmatimonadota bacterium | reverse complement strand
TAGCGTTCGGCCCGGAGCGCGATGGTGCCGAGTTCATTGTTGGCCGAGGCCACGCTCGGATGTGCTGGACCATGCACGAGGACCTGGATGCGGCGGGCCTCGCGCAGGACGCTGTCTGCCGCAGCATCCTTCCCTTGATAGAGCAGCGCGCGACCGAGCAGAGTGAGAGTCGACGCCGTCGTCGAGTGTGTGGCGCCATACCACCCCTGCATTCGATCGAGCGCCTCACGATCGAACTGCTCGGCCTCGACATAGTGGCCACGCTCGAATTCGGCGGCGCCGAGATTGATGAGCACCTCGGCCACGAGGGGATGCCGATCGCCCCGATGGGCACGGTAGATCACCAAGGCCCGGCGATTGAGCGAGTCCGATCGATCGAGCTCACCCGCATAGAACGCAGTTCCCGCCAACTGCACCAGTGCCGTTGCCGTGGCTTCGGAGGCCGGGTCGGCGAGGGTTTCACGCTGGAGCACCAGCAGCTGGTCTCCGCGGGCAAGATCCCAATGGCCCGCATCCTGGGCAGCCTGTCCGCGTGCAGCGAGGCCGGCCACGACGACCGGGTGATCGGGCGGCAACGTGGCGCGCGCGATGCGGAGCCCATCGGCGATCAACGAGTCGGCCTCGGGGAGCCGTGCCTCATCGAGGCGGAGCCGCGCGAGTGCCAGGAGGGATCGCGCCACGTCGGGATCCTCGGCTCCGAGGAACTGACGTCGTGTGGCGAGCGACTGCTGCAGCAGTGTATCGCCGCCGGCCAGGTCACCGAGCTGGCGGCGGAGCTCCCCGAGCGTTTCACGCAGCTCGGCCTGCAGCCGCGGATCGGCCGAGAGTGCTTCGGCCTCGCGTGCACCCCGGTCAATCAGGCTCCGGACTCGCAGGGTATCGGCTGGACCCGCCTCGGCGTCCCCCCCCCGGAAGAGGTCCATCATGAAATGTTGCAGGCGTGCGGTGCGATCGGCCTCCAGGCGCGCCGCATCCCGGGCGCCGGTCAGGCCGCGCCCGTAGCCGACCGAGACCGTGATGATCGCCCCGACCGCGAGCGCGGCACCTGCCAGGGCCCGCCACTGTCGCCGGACCATCCGACCGGTCCGGTAGCCGAGCGTGTCCGGGCGCGCATCGAGGGGTTCGTTCGCGAGATAGTGATCGATATCTCGGCCCAGTGCCTCGACGCTCGGATAGCGCCGTGCGGGATCTTGGTGCATGGCCGTGTGCACGAGGACGTCCAGTTCACGCCAGTTCGCGCGGCCTGGGGCGACGTGGCCTCGACGGGCCAACTGGGCGAGATCAACGGTACCACGACGATGCACCTCGAGTGACGTGCTGGGTTCGGACGGCATCGGTGACCAGGGCAGCCGGAGTGCGAGCAGCTCGTACAGCAGCACTCCGATCGCGTGGACGTCGATTTGCACCCCGATGGGACCGCCGATGAACTGTTCCGGGGCGGCATAGTCGGGAGTGAGCATCCGGTAGCCCGTACGTGTGCGATCGCCCTCCAGATCGCCGGAGTCAACCTGCTTCGCAATGCCGAAATCGAGCAGTTTGACGGTCCCGGTCGAGGTGACCATGACGTTCGACGGCTTGATATCGCGGTGGATGATCGCGTGCGCATGCGCATGCTGCACCGCGCTGCAGATGGCGCGTATCAGGACCAGGCGATCACGAACCGATGCCCCACCGGTCGCGACGCTTTCCACGAGCGGCAGTCCCTCGACGAGCTCCATCGCGAACCAGGGGGTGCCATCGGGCAGGGTGCCCACCTCGAAGAGCTGCGCGATCCCGGGATGGCTGAGCCGGGCAAGCGTTTCCTGTTCCCGGGCAAACCGTTGGCGTCGCTCAGGAGAGGCCCAGGCGTCGCGCAGGACCTTGAGAGCCGCATGCCCACCGACGCCTTCGCGTTCCACCAGGTAGACGCGACCCATTCCTCCCTCGCCGACCTGCCGGATGATCCGGTAGCTGCCAACCCGTGCCGGGAGCTGCTCGATCTGGTGCTCCTCGATCAGGGTGGCCACGACCAGTTCTGGTTGGTCGAGCAGGGGCACCGCATGGACACCCTGCGCCAACATTCGACGGAGCGGGTCGACCAACTCGGGGTCGCTCGTTGCCAACTCCGCGAGGTACGCCGCCTGCTGGTCCGGTGGCAGTTCGCGTGCGTGTTCGAACAGCACGCTCAGGCGGTCCCAAGGATCGTCCGCCGTCATGGCGACCCTTCGTCGAGTTCAGCGGCGAGCCAGGCCCGTGCAGCTCGCCAGTCCCTGAGCACCGTGGCCTCCGAGATGTCCAGCACTGTTGCGATCTCGGGGGTCGACATCCCACCAAAGAAGCGCGCCTCGACCACGGCCGCGGGCCGGGGGTGCGCCTCGGCGAACCTGGATAGCGCGGCATCGAGCGACAGGATGTCGGTTGCCACGTCAGCCGGGTCCGGATGATTGTCGTCAAGCGTGACCGTGATTCGGGCTGGGCCACCACGCTTCTCCGCGTGCCGTCGTCGGGCCGATTCAATCAGGACCTGGCGCATGGCCCGAGCGGCGATCCGTCGAAAATGGAGGGGACTCGTGTGGGCCACGGCCGGCGTCCGTGCGAGCTTGAGCCAGGCCTCGTTCACGAGGCCGGTCGGATCGAGGGTGGCGCCGGGATCCCGGCGGTGCAGGTGAGCGGCCAGTCGGCGAAGTTCGTCATAGGCCGCACTGAAGGCCACAGCGAGGTGCTCCGAATCGGAATCCATGACGGTGTTCTCCCGCAACTTGCGCAATGTCAGTGAGACCCACTCCGCCCGACGGTGGCATCCTCAATTTACCCCAATTCCGGGACATCATCTCATGCCGCGAACCTCCGCTCTGGCTTCGGTGCTCGCTCTCCTTGCTGCCTGCGGGGGAAAGACGGGAACGGGCCCAAATGTGCCGCCACCTCCACCGCCCGGCGGCGGGGCCGTGACGGTCCTGGTCGACGGCCAGCCGTTCGGGGCCGTCAGCTACGCCCAGGCGGTTCATTCGTTCAGCGGTAGCTATATCCTCAGTGTACAGAGTGTCTCCGGGGTGAACTCGAAAGCCATCAGCATTTCGCTCATGAACATCGCCGAGGCGGGCACATACCCACTCGGAACGGGGGCAAATGTTGAAGGCGGCTTCGCGAGTTACGTCGAGAACGGGGCAGGGTGGGGAGCCGCCTTGAGCGGAGAGGCCGGCAGCATCACCCTCACGACCCTGTCCGATACCCGAATCATTGGCAGCTTCAACTTCACGGGGACGGAACACACCGGCGGGGCAAGCGGTACCCGGACACTGACCAGCGGAAGTTTCGACCTCCCGGTCACGACCACCGGCACTTTTGTGCCCGTTCCGGACAGTAAGCGGAGCATGCTGCACGCGACCGTTGGCGGACAGCCGTATGTTGGATCGACCATTGGCTCGGTCACGTCGGGCGCCATCTACGTCGTCTCGGTCATCAACACCAAGTACAGCCTCAGCTTCTCGTTCAACGGGCTCACCGCCCCTGGCCCCTATCCGGTCTCCGCCGTGCCGGGCATCCTCTCCTCGGTCAACGTTGGCCCCCCTCCGGGCGCGTCGACCACCGGCCCGCTCTGCTGCTGGTCATCCGCGCTGGGCGGCTCGGGCTCGGTGGTGGTCGCCACCGTCACGCCGACGCGGGTGACCGGCTCTTTCGCCTTCATGATCAACCCAAGCAGCGGCGGGGCAACGGTCCCGATCGAGGTGACGGGAGGCACCTTCAGCTTCGGCCGCGAGCCTGCCCCTTGACGGCACGGCTTGGGCGCGGGTATGCTGAAAACATGATAACCCGCGCCTATCGATTCGCATGTGCTTTTGCGGCCTTTCTCGACGAGAGGGCCGGGAGTCGACGCACGCGATAGCTGAGCTTCACATCGCATCGATCATCCCGCGGCCCTCTCGAGACTCTCGAGGGGGCCTTTTTCGTATTTCTGACCTCGCATTCACGTCCGGAGTCGCTCCATGAAGGTCCTCTATCAAGGCATCGCAGGCGCCTACAGCCATCTGGCGGTTCTCGCGCACCAACCCGGCGCACGTGCGGAGGGGGTTCGTGACTTTGCCGCGATCGTCCAGGGAGTCGCGAGTGGCAGTGCCGATCGTGGCCTCGTGCCGATCAGCAACACGATCGTGGGAGCGGTGCCGGGTGCCGCCGAGGCGATCGAGTCGTCGCCCGAGGTCGAGATCCTCGCCACGTTTGATCAGCGAATCACCCATTGCCTCGCCGCACTGCCCGCCGCAGATCTTGCATCGATCCGCTGGGTCGAATCGCACCCGGTGGCGCTTGCGCAGTGCGCCCGATGGCTGTCCGGCCGGCGACTGGCTCCGCATGCCGTCGAAGACACCGCGGGTGCCGCGCGGGCGATCGCCGCCGATCGTGACTGGACCCGAGCCGCGATCTGCAACGCGGAGGCGGCGGAACGGTACGGTCTTGTGGTTCTGGCTCGTGACATCGCGGATTGCCCCGACAACTACACCACCTTCGCCTTGGTCGGGCGACGCGTGGCCGCCGCAGTGCGAGCGGCATGATGAGCCGAGCATTCCTCCGTCGGATCCTGGCCGTCCCGTCGACACGCGCCATCCGTGGTGCCACCACCGTCACCATCGATGACCCACTCGACATCGACGAAGCGGTCGCCGAACTGGTCGACACCATCACCGACCGAAATGGCCTGGTGATCGATGAGATCATCTCGGCGATCTTCACCGTCACGACCGATCTGTCGAGCACTTTCCCGGCTGGCGCCGCCCGTGCAGCCGGGTGGCCTGATGTGCCGCTGCTCTGCACGACCGAGATCCCGGTGCCGGATGGCATGCCACGCTGCATCCGTGTCCTGGTCCACGTCGAGCGGGCGTGGGGACGGCGAGTCCCCCGACACGTCTACCTCCGCGAGGCGGTTGCCCTTCGGCCGGATCTGCACCTGCGTGCTGACGGTTCACCTACTGGTGCCGCTCGGGAGCTGATGGGACACACAGCGTAGCCGTGAGCTTGCTTGTGGCGCGGGAGGTGGCGAAGATCCGTCTTCCACTTGCCGGAGCTTTGACCGTGCCGTCGCCGACCCGCATCCTCCAGAGCATTCAGCCCTACGTCTTCACGACCCTGATCGCGAAGAAGCGAGCCGTCGAGGCCGAGGGGCACCGGGTGCTCGACCTCTCACTCGGCTCACCGGATCAGCCGATGCCCGACGAACTCATCGCCGCCGTCCAGGACGCGGTGCTCGATCGGCGGGCGCATGGCTATCCGGTGATGTCGGGTGAGTCGACCATACACAATGCGTTCCGGGCATACATGGGTCGGCGCTTCGGTGTGACCCTCGAGGTGCCGGCCGAGATGACGCCGACAGCGGGTGCCAAGGAGGGTCTTGCACATCTGGTCTCCGCGTACTGTGAACCCGGTGACACGATGATGATCACCGACGTCGCCTACCCCGTCTACGAACGCGCGGTCGCCGCCGCCGGAGCCGACCTGATTCGCCTGCCGGTGACGTCTGCGAACGACTTTTGGCCGGACCTGGCCGCGGTCGACCCGGCAGAGGCCAATCGCGCCAAGTTCCTGCTGCTCAACTTCCCGAACAATCCGACCGGCGCGGTGACGACCCGTGCGAAGTGGGCCGACGCGGTGGCGTTCTGCCGGGAGCACGACATCATCCTGATCAGCGACATCGCCTACAGCGAACTGGTGTTCGAGGGTGAGCCCGCCCCGAGCGTCTTCGAAATCGATGGCGCGATGGACGTTGCCGTCGAGATCCACTCCGGTTCGAAAAATTTCTCGATGGCCGGTATGCGTCTCGGTATCGTCTGTGGTCGTCGCGATGTGATCGCGGCGCTCAACAACTATCGCACGCTGGTTGGCTACGGCGTGCCGACCATCGTCCAGCGGGCGGGTGCGTATGCCTTCGATCATGCCGAGGAGTTGAGTGCCGTGCTGCGCGAGGGATACCAGGCGAGGTTCGCCGCGGCCGTCGAGGGCTTCAGGGAAGGTGGCCTGACGGTCACGCCACCCAGGGCCGGGATGTATCTCTGGATTCCGGTGCCGGAGGGGCGCACCGATTGGGAAGTGACCGAGCAGCTGCTGGCCGAGGAACGGATCGTGGTGACACCGGGGAGCGGCTTCGGGCCGGGCGGTGCGCCCTATATTCGGATCTCGATGGTGGCGCCACCTGAGGTGCTCCGGGACGCCTGCCGCCGGGCGGCCGGTGCCTGGGTCGGGGTCACACCCTAGGCTTCCTGGGACTCATCTCGGCCCACAATGCCGCGAATCACCAAGAGCACCCCAACGATCAAGCCGACATGAATCCAGCCGGTATTCGGGTGGACCGCGAAGGTCACCACCCCCCAAGCGGCGAGAATCAGCAGTCCCACTGCGAGTTGTGCCATGCCGAGGCTCCGGTCGAGGTGGTGTCCGGGTTTGACTGGCCCGGAATCTGCACGTAAGTTACACGAGCCATACGATGTCGGGATTCAACGTTCCTTGAGCCAATGAATCCGAGGATGGGCCCACATTCTTCGTCCGACGTCATGCCCCCGTTGCGGGGAAGACGGAAGTCAGGGAAAGGGCGCCGAGCATGTCTCCCCGGGCTTCAAGAACACCCTCCGGCATCGTATCGGCTCTCGCGGCGTCGCCACCCTTAGATTTGGGAGGCGACGCCGTTTCGCGTGCTGCTACTCACCCCTGGCCCCGAGTCGACATGCCCCGCGCTCTCGTGGTTCGACGTACCCATTTCAACGCCGCCCACCGGCTGCACAATCCCGCCGAGTCGGATGCATGGAACCGCGAGACGTTCGGTCCCTGTAACCATCCGAACTATCATGGTCATAACTACGAAGTCGAATTGCAGGTGGAGGGTGCGATCGATCCGCGGACCGGGTACGTCGTCGATGTCGGCATCCTCAAGTCGCTGTTCGACCGTCACGTCCATACGGTGCTTGATCACCGTAACCTGAATCTCGACGTCCCATGGTTCGCCGAGCACTTGCCGTCGGCCGAGAACATCGCCGTGTTCATCTGGGAGCAGTTGGTGGACCGCATTCCGTCGGGTCGGTTGGCCCGGGTGCGCCTCTGGGAAACACCCCGCAACTATGTCGAATACACGGGTGCGTGATCTGCTCGACGGCCGCCTCGCGCTCGTGACCGGCGCGTCCCGCGGCATCGGTCAGGCGGTTGCTGCGCGGATGCTCGGCGCCGGCGCGTTGGTGATTCGTGTCGCCCGGAGCAAGATGGAGCCCGTCGACCGAGCCGAGGATCATCAGGTCGATCTGGCCGATGCAGGCGCGCGCACGCGCTTCCTGCAGCTGCTCGGAGAGCGCCACGGCGTGCCGCATATCGTGGTCAACAATGCCGGGGCCTTTCTGCTTGCACCGATCGAGGAAACCGCCGACGATCTGTTGCGCGAACAATTGGCGATCAATCTCGAGGCACCGTTTGCCATCGCGCGATCGGTGCTGCCCGGGATGCGCCGACGCGGCAGCGGGCAGCACGTGTTGGTGGGCTCGGTCGCCGACCTGCGCGCGTTCCCCGAGAACGGGGCCTATGCCGCATCGAAGTTTGGCGCGCGTGGCCTGCATGAAGTGCTGGTCGAGGAATACCGCGGCAGCGGCGTGCGCTGCACGTTGGTGTCGCCGGGACCGACCGACACGACGGTGTGGGACCCATTCGACCCCGACGCCAGGGAGGGCTTCCCCGATCGCGCCAGCATGCTGCGGCCCGATGACGTCGCTGATGCCGTGCTCTGGGCGGTGACACGTGGGGCCGGCTGTCATGTGGAATCGATCAGGCTGGGGCCGACGTAGCGTCATGCGAGAAGCGAGAAGCGAGAAGCGAGAAGCGAGAAACGAGAAACGAGAAACGAGAAACGAGAAACGAGAAACGAGTTTGACCATGTCCCGATACCTCCTCGCCCTGCTGGTGCTTGGCACCGCGCCTCTCGCTGCCCAGCAGTTCCCGGCCGAACTCGATGGCTGGCCGGTGGTGGAGCTCACCCGCGTCACGCGACCCAATGGTGAGATCTGGGTCGGCACCTATGGTCACGGCATCCTGGTGCGATCGGCTGGTGACGGTCGCCAGCCGTGGCGGCGGATTCGGAGCGACACCAGCAAGACGTCGCTCTCGTGGGACTTCGTGCAGGCAATCGCGTTCGGACCCCAGGGTCAGATCTGGGTCGGCACCGTCGGCAACGGCTGGGGCCTCTCGCGCGACGACGGACGAACATGGCGCAACTGGACCTACTCGGAGCTGGGGCCAGAGTGGCAGTATGTGGCACCACACGGAATCGTCACGGTCGGCGATACCACGCTGATCGGCACGGCCGATGGAATCCAGGCCACCGCCGATGACGGCGCGCACTGGGTCGCGGTGATCGATGCCGTCGGCCCTGCGGCCAAGGGGCCGGCGGAGCGGGCGCTCACGGGGCTCGTGAGTGAGTACATCACCAGCTTCGGCCAGATGGGAGACCCTGCCAAGGGAGTGATCGTCGGGACACTCCCGCGCAATCCGATTGGACGATACCAGACCATCGTACCAAGCAAGATCTTCAACGCCGACAGTGTGGCGTCGTTCGACGAAACCTCGCCCGGACCCGTGGCCGGTGCTTCGCGCGCACCGACGCATTCGTCGAATGCGATTCGGACCAGGGGTCCCGAATGGCGGCCCACCTTCGCCCGTCCCATCGGCGCAGAGTCCAATCAATACATCGACCAGACCTACCGCTGGGGCTCGACGATGGGTGGCAACTTCCAGCCACATCAGGGCGTCGAGTTCAACAACCCCGATGGCACCGCCGTGCACGCGATCGGTGACGGCGTGGTGGTTTGGAGTGGCCCCGCTGAAAGGGGTGCACTCACTGTCGCGATCCGGCACGCGCCGATGACGATCAACGACACGCTTCGCCAGGTCTATTCGGTCTACTACCACAACTCCGAGCTCGAGGTCGCGGTCGGCGACAGCGCGGCTCGCGGTGGGGTGATCTCTCGCGTCGGCCACACCGGTCGCGCGACCAACGACCACCTGCATCTCGAAGTCCATGTGTCTCCGGTCGACTCGGTCGGCTTGATCGTCAATCCGGACGAGCGCTTCCCGCCCTACACCACGAACCCCGAACTCTGGATCGAGCCGCTCGAGGGCACCGGGCTTGTCGCGGGCCGGGTCTACGATGCCAACGGTGATCTCGTGCCCCAGACACGGATCTACGGATTACGCAAGCCGGAGCCCCGCGAGACGCCGTTCGCGTTTATCGAGACGTATGGGCCACGCAACCATCCCTCGCCGATGTACGGCGAGAACTTCGCGATCAGCGATGTTCCCGCTGGCCGGCATACCGTGCGCGCGAAGGTCGGCGATCAGTGGATCGAGCGGAGCATTGAGGTGGCACCGAACACCATGACCTGGGTCGAGTTCCGTCCCTGATGCATATCGAACTCACCGACCTGCTCCGCTGCCCCCAGGGTCACGACGAGGCGTTTCTGGTGCTGCTCCCGGATCGGATGGACGGGCGCCGTGTCGTGGCCGGCCACCTCGGCTGCCCGATCTGCAACTGGAGCACGGCGTGGGACGATGGCATCCCGGTGTTCGGTGAGGCCGAGCCGTCCACCGGGCGCCCGCCATTCGGCGCCGGAGATGTGCTCACGATGCTCGGCATCGAGGGGCCGGGAGGCTGGCTGGTGTTCGAGGGGCGGACCGGGGTGCTCGCCGAAGAGATGACCGAGCTCCTCCCGGATGTGCGATGTGTTGCGATCAATCCCCCCCCCAGTGTTACGACGTCCGACACGGTGAGTGTACTCCGGTCGGCCGTCTGGCCGATCAAGCAACACTCGGCGCGCGGCATCGTGCTCGGGGCCGCCTCGACCGTGGACCGAGCCGTGGCGCTCCGCAGTGCGCTGCCGGGGCTCCGGATTGTTGGGGAAGGCACGCCACCGGAGCTCGGCGCCACGCACGAACTCCTCGCGAACACCGACGATCTCTGGGTCGTGCGCCAGCACTGAGCGCGAACCGGACCGTGACCCAAACAAGGCGGCCGCCGGAAGGGATTCCGGCGGCCGTCTTGCCATCACGACCCTGGGGAAGGTGGGCCGTTCAGCTCAGTTCAGCTCTGCTGTGCCTTCCTGCGGCGGCGGAGCGAGGAGCCCGCGAGTCCGGCGAGGCCGGTGGCCAGCAGGGTCATCGTCGCCGGTTCGGGGACGGTCTCCTGCGGGATGCTCGCCTGATCCCAGGCCAGCCACATGCCGTCGGTCTGCCCGTCGCCCCACGCCGAGAAGTCGAAGTAGGTCGCGCCACTCGCAACTGGCACCACGTAGTTGGCGGTGCAATCGGCGTCGCCGCTGTTGTGCATCGCATCGCCATTCCGGCAGAAGCCGAAATGATTGTCGACACTGCGTTCAGGCGGCAAACCGGCGAGGTAGTTGCTCGGCGGGCTGAGCAGGCTGCCGTTGCTCGCCTGGAAGCCCTTCAGGATGTTGTCCCAGCCCATCGCGAAGCCGAGCGACCCGCCGCCGATCGGCTGAGCGAAGGTGTAGCGGTAGATGTAGTGATACCGGGCGTTGGCATCGGTCATGTAGTTGTAGTCGCCGGCACCGGGAGAGGTGCTGAAGTTCGACCACGCCGAAATCCACTCGGTCCCGCCGGCACTCGGCTGCCAGACACCGGGCTCGCCACCGGCCGGGTTGAAGGCGCTGTAGAACCCCGACCAGCTGCTCGACGAGACGGTGAAGACATTCACGGACCAGCCGGCGCCGCCGGTGTTGTTCGCCTGAGCGGCGAGCGGTGGTGTGAGAATGGCAGCAAGAGCAGGAATCACGAAACGAAGACGCACTTGAACTCCAGGAAGACGGTTATGCCCTCCTAGAGGCACGGCCTGTGCCAATTGTGGCACGGCCGCAAGTTGTTGAAAATGAGAGACTTGGCTTTGGTGGATCAAGGGTTACGGCAGGCATGTTGCATAGATGCCGCACCGTATCCGTTGTGCCAACGCCACACAACTACTCTTCGTAGAGTGCCTCGATCTGGTCGCGCCAGTTGGCCTCGACCACCCGTCGCTTGATCGACATTTTTGGCGTGAGTTCACCCGATTCGATGGAGAAGTCGCGCGGCAGGAGGAGAAACTTCTTGGGTGTCTCGTAGTGGGCGAGATCGCGGAGCGACTTGCGCGCCTCGCGCTCGACCTTCTCCTGGACATCGCTGCGGCTCACGAGTGCCTCGGGCGAGTCGTCGGGGATGCCCTTGGCCTTTCGCCAGGTGTCGAGGGCCTGAAAGTTCGGGACGAGGAGCATGATCGGGAACCGCCGCTTGTCGCCGAGCATCACCGCGCTCGCAATGAATGGATTCTGCTTGAGCAGCGACTCGATCGGCTGGGGTGCGATGTTCTTGCCACCCGCGGTCACGATGATGTCCTTCTTGCGGTCGGTGATCTTGAGGTAATTGTCGGCGTCGAGTTCACCGATATCGCCGGTATGGAACCAGCCATCGGCATCGATGGCTTCGGCGGTCGCCATGGGGTTCTGGTAGTAGCCCTTCATGACATGCGGGCCACGAGTGAGGATTTCGCCATCGTCGGCGATGCGGACCTCGACGCCGGCGAGTGGTGGGCCAACCGTCCCCGGCTTGATCCGGTCGAGGGGATTGACCGTGATGACCGGTGACGTCTCGGTCAATCCGTAGCCCTCGAGGATCGGCAGGCCGGCCGCGAGGAAGAACTTGGAGATTTCCGCATTGAGCGGGGCGCCGCCGGAGACAAAGTATCGCAGCTTCCCGCCCATCCGGGCTCGGAGCTTGGCGAACACCAGGCGGTCGGCGATCCGGTCGGCGAGGCCGAAACGTCCCGGCGCTCTCGTGCCCTGCAGCTCGCGCTCGACCCGTGCGAGTCCGGTGCGGCTGGCCCACGCGAAGATCTTTCGCGTGAGCAATCCGCCACCCTCGGCACTCTCAACCACTCGCGCATAGATCTTCTCGTACAGGCGGGGCACGCTGGCCATGAATGTCGGCCGCACCTCGGGCATCTCTGCGGCGACGGTCTCGTGACTCGTGGCGTAATTGATGATCACACCACCCTGCATCATCGTGTAGTGTCCAACCATCCGCTCGAAAATGTGCGACAGCGGGAGGAACGACAAGCAATCGCCACCATACAGGGACAACACATCGAGTGCGGCGACCACATTGCTGGCAATGTTGCCATGCGTGAGCATGACGCCCTTGGGGTCGCCGGTGGTCCCGGAGGTGTAGATCAGGGTGGCGACGTCGTCGGGCTCGGTCTCGAGTGCGGCGGCCTCCCATTCCGGCCACGCGTTCTGGGGTTGCGCACCGATCCGTTCCAATTCGCTGAATGGGATGACGCCTTCGGGCGACGGTACCGGGTCGAACAGCACCACGTGCTCGATGCTGGGTACCTCCGACCGAATCTCGAGCACCTTGGCAAGCTGTTCGAGGTTCGAGCAGCACACCACGCGCGATCCGGAGTTCTTCAGGATGTAGGCAATTTGGTGTGCCGGGAGCGTCGGATAGACCGGAACATCGATGCACCGGGCCGTGAGGCAGGCATAGTCGGTGATGGCCCACTCGGGTCGGTTCTCCGAGAGAATTGCAATCCGATCACCTTGCACAATCCCGAGTGCCCGGAGACCCGCCGAGAGATGCTGCACCCGCTCGAGGAGTTTGGTGTGGCCGATGGGATGCCAGCGCCCATCGGATTTCGATCGAAGCGCCGCGGGCCGGTCGGCATGACGGCGGACTGCA
This sequence comes from Gemmatimonadota bacterium, assembly GCA_039933845.1. Classification (GTDB taxonomy): domain Bacteria; phylum Gemmatimonadota; class Gemmatimonadetes; order Gemmatimonadales; family GWC2-71-9; genus Palsa-1233. The sequence goes on along the minus strand of JBDTNH010000039.1, from coordinate 7,741 downwards.
CCGAAGAACAGCGCCGTCAGGGTCGCCGGTCGGAGTGGGTCAGCGACTTCCGTCACGGCGACGTCGTGACGGGAGCCGTGAGCGTGAAGATGATCAGGTTCGAATGCAGCGTGCCGGTCGAGGCCTGGACCCGCCCGGTGCCGCTCGAGGCGATCCCGGTCACGACGCCGGTGGCTGGATCGACGCTCAGCGTGGTGTCGGGCGTCTCCCAGACGATGGCTGTCGTCACCTCTGCCCCGGTCCGGTCGAACGCGCGAGCCGAAAGTGCGCGATTTTCACCGGGTTCAAGTGTGAGGTCAGCAGGAATCTCGACCCGCAATTCCACAACCCCGTCGCCGGTGGTCGGCAGACTGCTGCACGCCGCGAGGAGCGCCGCAAGGACGCACGTCTGCAGGCGCACGCTCATACCAGCTCTCCTTGCGGGTCCGTCTCGAGTCGGCTGAGGGCGGCCTTCGCATGCTCGACCCAGCGCGCCATTTCAGGGTCGCGCGGTGGGCGAGCGAGGAACTGGCGAAGATGCTCGATCGCGCGCTCGGTATCCCCACGCCGGATCAACAGGAAGGCGAGTCCGTAGTGGGCACCGACAAGCGTCTCATCGAGTTCGAGGGCCCGACGGTAGTGGCGGATCGCCTCCTCGACACGGCCCGTCTTCGACAGCGCGATGGCGATGAACTGGAGGATCTTGGTGTTGTGAGGCTCGTCGCGGAGGGCGAGTTGGTAAGAGGTCACCGCCGCTTCGAGATCGCCTTGTCGCTCGAGGGCAAGCCCCTCATTCAGGTAGTCGAGGCGGCGAGGCGTGAGCGCCTCGTCGTCACCCGTGAGGATGCGCTTCCACCAATTCATGCGCGGGCCTGATCGTGAGTGCGGAACATCAGGGTAAGGTAGGTTGCGCCGAGTGCCGCGGCAACGCGGGCCCTGGGATGATGGCCGGGGCCCGGGGAGAGCGGTACCTTGCAGGAGAGCATTCCCCACCATCAGCCTTGGGACGCCCGCATGCCGCGCCAGAAGCCTACCCCAACGCGCGAGGTCCTCGAGGTCGATTGGGCCTTCTTTGGCGAACTTTGCCGCGCCCTCGCCGTCCATGTCGCCCGTGGCTATTCCCCCGACCTCGTCGTGGGGATCGCGAAGGCTGGGGTCGTTCCTGCCGCGATCGTCGCCTCGATGCTCCAGCAGGAGCTCGCGACCATGGTCATCTCCAGGCGCGATGCAGAGGGGATGCCCGAACTGGTGGCTGGTCCCCCGCCATTCGTCACGGGGCGCCGCGTCCTCGTGGTGGACGAGACCTGTGATTCGGGCGACACCATGAAGCTCGCCCTCAACACGATCCTCGCCGCGGAGCCCGCGGATGTCCGCACGGCGGTGTCCTTCAAGACCGGCGCCTATCAGACGGACTTCCATGCCTTCGAGACCGACAAGGCGATCATCCTGCCGTGGGACCGCGAAGTGGTGGTGGATGGAACGCTGGTGGTGCGGCCCGATCTGCGGGGCTGGCTGACGGCTTGACCTAGTGCCGCACGGGGGCCGCGAACAGCTCGCGCCAATCACCGCCGGCCGCACGCAGGTCCTCGGCGGCCGCGATCATTGCCGGCGATCCCACCAGGAAGTGACACGCTGGCGCACCGACCGATCGACACTCCAACTCCAGGACGACCAGCGGCGCATCGGCCAATCCGCCGAGGAAGGTCGCCAAGGCAGTAGCGGTGAAATGGCACGACGGCGCACTGCTGGTGTCTGGGGCCGCCTCCGGTGCATCCTGTGCGATCAGAACCAGCCCGTCTCCACCAGGGTGATCGACCACGAACCGTCCCCAGCCGACCTCGGCCATGAGCTCGGCCAGCAGTGTTCCGAACCACCGCTGGTCGACCAGTCCCGGATCCTCAGGGCCGCCTCGATCAATGACGCGATCGCGCCAGGCAGACAGGAGCAATTGACCACTCTGAGCGCCCGCCGCGCCGAGCACCGCCGCGTGGTCGACACCAAGGTCTTCCAGGCGTCGACGGATGGCCGTGAGCGATGCGGGGTCGATCCGGAACGAGGTCATGAGCGGCGAACCTACTGCGCGATGCCGAGGCGCCGCAAGAGCTCGGCCTCATCGATGACCTCGATGCCAAGTGACTCGGCCTTGGCGAGCTTCTCGCCTGCCTCACCGCCAGCCACCACCAGGTTCGTCTTCCGGGAAACCGCCGACTTGACCACTCCGCCAGCGATCTCGATGTACCCGGTTGCTTCACCGCGGGAGAGCGTCGGCAGGCTACCGGTGAGCACCACGATCTGGCCCGCGAGCGGGCGTGGGCCATCTGAGACGCCCACCGATTCCGTCGTTGCGACACCGGCCTCCTGAAGCCGGTCGACCATCGCGGCCGTCGTGGGGTCACCGAAGTATTCCAGCACCGCCGTGCTGATGGCGGGGCCCACGCCATCGAGCGTCTCGAGCTCGGCGGCGCTCGCGGAGCGCACCTGATCGAGTGTGCCGAAGCGACGCGCCAGCGCCTTCGCTGCCACCTGACCGACATGCCGGATCCCCAGCGCCCGGAGCAACGTATGCAACGGTTGATGCTTCGCCTCCTCGAGTGCCTGGATCAGCAGGTCGGCCGACTGCTCGGCGAATCCCTCAAGTCGGAGGAGTGCCGCTCGGTTGATCTGCTTGGGATCAAAGAGATCACTCGCGTCGGCGATCAGTCCGGCATCAAGGAACAGACGTATTCCTTCCGGTCCGAGACCGTCGATGTCGAGTCCACCCTTCGAGACAAAATGCACCAGCGTCTCGTAGCCGCGTCCCGGGCACTCACGGTTCGGGCAGTAACGGTTCACCTCGCCCTCGGGCCGTACCAACATCGTGTTGCAGAATGGGCAGGTCGTCGGTGGTTCCCACGGCACTTCCATGCCGGTGCGCGCTTCGCGATCGGGTCCAATCACCTTCGGGATGACATCGCCGCTGCGGATCACTTCGACCAGATCGCCAACCCGGACATCCCGACTGGCGATGATGTCCTCGTTGTGGAGGGTCGCGCGCGTGACCGTCACCCCACCCAGGCGCACCGGTTCGAGGATGGCCGTAGGGGCGAGTGCACCGGTCCGGCCGATATTGACCTCGATCGCGCGCAACCGCGTAAAGGCGCCCTCCGCGGGAAACTTCCGCGCGATGGCCCACCGCGGCGTGCGTCCCCCGATCACCCCGAGCTCTTCCTGCAGCGCCAGGCTGTCGATCTTGATGACCAGGCCATCGGCATCGAATGACAGGCCGCGGATCGCATCCTGCCACCGGTCCGTCGCCTCGATCGCCGCCTCGATGCCCTCGGCCAGTTGATGGTGCGCCTCCACCGGGAAACCCCAGGCCGCGAGCAGTTCGAGATGCTCGTGATGGGTCGCACGGGGGGGGGAGCCGTCGACCACGACAATCTGGTAGGCAAAGAACGCCAGTCGTCGCCGACGTGCTTCCTTCGGATCGAGTGCCCGGAGGGCACCGGCGCCGGCATTGCGCGGATTCTGGAGCAGATCGAGGCCGGCCGCCTCGCGATCGCGGTTGACGCGGGCAAATGCCTCGCGCGGGATGTACACCTCGCCCCGCACTTCCATCAGGGCGGGCCACCCCGATCCGGAGAGGGTGAGCGGCACGTCCTGAATCGCCGCCACATTGCCGGTGATCTCCTCGCCCTCGGTGCCGTTGCCCCGCGTCACGCCGCGCACGAGGGCGCCCTCCCGATACGTGAGGGCGAGTGCAGCACCGTCGATCTTGACTTCAATCGACAGGGCGGCCGTGGCGGCGCTGGCCTCCGTCCGGACAATCCGTTCGTGCCACTCCCGGAGCTCGTCGGCATCGAAGGCGTTGGCGAGCGAGAGCATCGGTCGTGCATGCCGTGCCTTCGGCAGCGCACTCGCGGGCACACCGCCGACTCGACGTGTCGGAGTGTCCGCAGGCACGAGTGTGGGGTGGGCCGCCTCGAGCGCGACGAGCCGACGAAAGAGTCGATCATACTCATCGTCGCTCAGTTGCGGTGCGTCGAGTTCATAGTAGGCGCGATTGGCCGCTGCGAGCTCCGTGCGGAGCGACGCCATCTCGTTCTCGATGTCGGCGCGCGTGCTCACGGGGTGCCCTTGCGCCTGGCCAGCTCAGTGAGGCGCTCGCGCGCCTCCGCGTGGTAGATGGCGTCCATGGGTTCCTGGATGGGCAGCGCCAACGCCGCCTCGAATGCGCGAGCCGCGTCGGACCACTTCTTCTCATCGAGGTAGACCAGCCCGAGGTCGAGATGATGGAAGACGCGCCTCGGCTCGTATTGGATGGCAAGCCGGAGATAGCGCTCCGCCTCACTCCAACTCGCCATGTCGAAGATATCCGCGCCGAGGAATTGCTTGGCGAAGAATCGCTCGAGTGACGAGAGACGCAGGATCTCCGCATGCCAGCGGCCGAGGATGTGGTAGGCGCCGGCGTGCTCGGGATCGTATCCGAGCGCCTTCAGGGCCTCGTTCCGGATCACCACCGCCAGTTCGACCCGCTCCCGCTTGCCACGGGTCAGCGACACGCGGCCGAGTGCATTGGCCAGCACGAAGTGGCCATTTGCCCCCTCGGGATTCGTCGCGACGGCCCGACGGGCATACCTTTCGGCGGCCGCGTAGAGTGAATCGCGACCGGCATCGGCGACATCGTCTGGCGTCGCCTTGCCAATGTCGATCAAGACCTCGGCGAGTCGCCAGTTGGCCTCGTAGCTGTCCGGGGCGGTGGCGACCGCTGCGGTCAGCTGTTGCCGCGCCGCGGGCCAGTCGTATTGCGCCATGGCGGCAACACCGCGTTCGAGTGCCGCCTGCGCGACCAGCGGTGGGCTGGCGGCCAGGTATCCGACGGACAGCACGAGTACGATCAACCTGCGCACGATGCGTTCACTCCCCTCTGACTAGGTGCCTTGCACCACGAGTACGAATGGTCATTGCACGACTGATCGAACGCAAGCGCGATGGCGGAACACTCACCGACCGGGAGTGGCAGGAACTGATGCACCGGTACGCCGCTGGCGACGTGCCCGACTATCAGATGGCGGCCCTCGCGATGGCGATCATGTTCCGCGGACTCCATGCCGCGGAGCTGGTGGCACTCACGGATGCCATGCTGCAGTCGGGGGCATCACTCGAGCGCCCCGCGTCCGGACCGCCCCGAATCGACAAGCATTCGACCGGCGGCGTGGGAGACCTCACCTCGCTGCTGCTCGCCCCGATGCTCGCCTCGCTGGGTGTCCACGTCCCGATGATGTCCGGCCGTGGCCTCGGCCACACCGGTGGGACGCTCGACAAGCTCGAGAGCATTCCGGGTTTCCGGACTGCGATTCCCCTCGACGAGGCTGCCCGTCAACTTGAGGCGATCGGCGTGGTGATGTTCGGACAGACCGACGAGATCGCGCCGGCCGATCGACGCCTGTACGCCCTGCGCGACGTCACCGGCACGGTGGAGTCGATCCCGCTCATCGCGGCGAGCATCATGTCCAAGAAGCTGGCCGAGGGTCTCGATGGTCTGGTGCTCGATGTGAAGGTCGGGAGCGGTGCCTTCTTGCCGGGGATCGATCGCGCCCGGCAACTCGCCCGCACCATGGTGGCGCTCGGCGCCCGGTCGGGATGCCGGACCGTCGCCCGCCTCACCGCGATGGATCGGCCACTCGCCCTCGCCGCCGGCAACGCACTCGAGGTGCGGGAGGCGATCGCCGGTCTGCGTGGCGACCGAGACGACGCGATGATGCAGGTCACCTATGCACTCGGCGCGGAAATGGTCCGGCTCGCCGGGCTCGCGTCGGATGAACGCCACGCCATGCTCCTGTTGCGCGGGGTGATTGCGGACGGACGCGCGCTCGAGCGATTCCGTGATGTGATCCAGCGACAGGGCGGTGACCCGCGCGTGGTCGATGACCTCGACCTCCTCCCCACTGCGCCGGTCCGTCGCCAGTTGCCGGCCGGACAGCGTGGTACCATGCCGCCACTGCCGCCTCGGGCCCTCGGCGAGCAAGTGCTCGTGCTCGGCGGCGGACGGCGGGTCAGTAGCGATACGATCGATCCCGCCGTCGGACTGGTGTTGCTGGTGCCGCCTGGCACAGCGGTTGAATCCCACGATCGGGTGATCGAGATTCACGCGCGAGATGACGCAACAGCCGATGCCGTGGCGTCGGCCCTCACGGGAGTGATCGACGCCGCCTGGACCGGTGCCGAGGCGCTGCTACCGCTCCTGCTGGAACGGATCGAACAGGACGACCCACCTTCGTCGGGAGTCATCACATGATGGGGATGATCGGATTGGCGGCCGTGGTCGGCCTCTTCCTCTGGCTGGTCGGCTTCGGACGACGCGAACGGTTCGTCGCGCCGGAAGACGACATCGACACGCCACTCGATGCCGACGAACTCGAGCTCGCCGAACGCGAACTCGCCGAAGACGAGGCTGCGCGGCCGATTCATGAGGCGTTCGAGGATGATGATGATGACTGGGGGCCGGGGTCGGGTGGCAGTGTGCTGCCGGGGATTATTTGAATTGACGCCGTTGGCTGATGGTCAATGGCGGGGCCATCGACCATCAGCCATCCCCGTTACACGTCGAGCACGCTCACGTACTTGGCGTTCGCCTCGATGAATTCGCGACGCGGTTCGACATCATCACCCATCAGCTCATCGAAGAGCTTCGAGGCTTCCACCGCGTCCTCGAGCATCACCCGCAGAATGGTGCGCGTCTCGGGGTCCATCGTGGTCTTCCAGAGCTGGTCGGGGTTCATCTCGCCGAGACCCTTGTAGCGTTGGAGCCCGACGTTGCCGCGACCGCTCTTCTCCTCGAGTCGCTTGGTGAACTCCTTCCGCTCAGCCTCGTCGTAGGCGTAGTACTCCTCACGCCCCTTGGCGACCCGGTAGAGCGGCGGCTGCGCGATGTAGATGTAGCCCGACTCGATCAGTTCGGGCATCTGGCGAAAGAAGAACGTCAACAGCAAGGTGCGGATGTGCGCGCCATCGACGTCGGCGTCGGTCATGATGATGATCTTGTGGTAGCGCGCATCCGCGATCGTGAAGTCATCCCGGATCCCGGTGCCGATCGCCGTGATGATCGCCCGGATCTCGGCGTTGCCGAGGATTCGGTCGATCCGGGCACGCTCGACGTTGAGGATCTTGCCGCGGAGCGGCAGGATCGCCTGGAACTGCCGGTTGCGCCCCTGCTTGGCCGACCCACCGGCCGAGTCGCCCTCGACGAGGTAGAGCTCGGAGAGCGCCGGGTCATCGACGGAGCAATCGGCCAGCTTGCCGGGGAGCACGGCGTTCTCGAGTCCCGACTTCTTGCGCACGAGTTCGCGCGCCTTCCGGGCGGCCTCGCGGGCACGCGCGGCACTGACGGCCTTCTCGATGATGGCGCGAGCGACTGAAGGATTCTCGTCGAGGAACTGCGCCAGGTGCTCGTTGACCAGTGCCCGGACGATGCCCTCGACCTCGCTGTTGCCGAGCTTGGTCTTGGTCTGCCCCTCGAACTGCGGCTCGCGCACCTTCACGTGCATCACGCAGGTCATCCCCTCGCGCGCGTCGTCGCCGCTCAGGGTGAAGTCCGCTTTCTTGAGGTAGTTGCCCTTCTTGGCGATCTCATTGACCGTGCGGGTGAGCGCCGACTTGAAGCCGGTCAAGTGCGTGCCGCCCTCGTGCGTGTTGATGTTGTTCACGAAGGTGAAGGTGTTCTCGTTGTAGCCATCCTCCCACTGGATCGCGATGTCGACGTCCACGTCGTCACGCGTCGCCG
>JBDTNH010000038.1:0-21590 GCA_039933845.1 Gemmatimonadota bacterium | reverse complement strand
GCATCGCCGATGCCATGCTGCGGATCCTCCGGATCGTGACCGCCATAAAAGGTCCAGGTGCCCTGACCGTGCTCGCCATGGAGGTACTTCGCCCACGGTGCCCCAAGCTCGTCCCCAAGAATCGTCACGCCCGGCTTGATCCGGTTGCGCATGAACGAGGTCGTGAGGCCATAGAAATCGGAGATCACGTCCCGGTGGTTCTGGACCAGCATGGTCGGGACCGGATCGATCTTGGCCGAGAAGTTGAACAACGAGAAGGCCCCAAGCGGTTGGCGATTGATGCCATTGACCTGATGACCATCGATGTCGGAAAAGACCGCGAGTGACGGCGACTGCTCCAGCGTGGCGTCCGTGAAGGCAAGGGTCTTGTCCCACTGCATTCGCGAGCCGGCCGCCGGATCCATGGGGGTCCCATCGGCGTAGGCGGCAGCGATGTCGGTCCCCGCGCTCGCGAGGGCCAGGTCGAGTGTCTCCGTGGCAGTGCACATCGCGAACAGGAAGCCACCGCGATCGACGAACCCGGCGATCCGCTGGGCCACGGCCCGCTTGAGTGCCGGCACATTGGCCATGCCGAGCCGCGTCGCGGTCGATTGTTGCAACGTGATCATCTGCTGCAACCACGGCGCGCCAGCGTTGTTGATCACGAATTTGCTGTACTGCCCCGTGAAATCCTCGTGGTGGAGATGGAGCCAGTCCCAATCATCGAGCCGGTCCGCCATCACCTCGACGTCCCAGATTCGATCGTACCGGATCCCGGCGTACTCCAGCACCATCGTGACCGCATCGTCCCACGGTGCGGCGTTGGGCGGTGCGTACACCGCAACCTTCGGCACCTTTTCCAGCGGCACCGCATCGGCATTGCTCCGCAGGATCTCGGCGTGCAGGCCCGCCACCTCCATCGCCGAGACCGGCGCAACGACGACGCCGGACAGCGCCGCGTCACGGCGGACGGCCTCCGTCGCCGGGAGGAGAAACGACCCGCCCCGGTAGTTCAGCAACCACTCGCCCTCCTCCCCGCGTTCGAGCGCGCGAAAGGCGAGGCCATACGCCTTGAGATGATCCGTTTGCGCCTCGTCCATCGGGACGAGGAATGATGCCAGGGCGATCCCAGGCAACCGGCGCAGCACACCGGGCCAGGCACTCGCCATGCCGGCCCCACCCAGCAGCTGCATGAATTCGCGTCGTGTCCTCATCCCCCCCCCTCACTCGGGACCGCGCCCCGGAACTGGTCCCGCAACCGGCGCGCCTCGGGCACCACCGCACTCTCGGGAAATTCCAGGATCAAGGCCTCCAGCAATTCGGTGGCGACCCGTGACTGGCCGCGGGCCGCAAGAATCCTGGCGCGCACCAGCCTGGCCGCCGGTGCGGTCGCTGTGGCGCTGTCGCTGTCGGCAGCCAGCACGAGCACGAGGGCCGACGCCGTGTCACCGCGCGCCAGTGCCAGATCACCGGCGAACAGTCGCAGCGCCGCAGCCCCGGGCGCGGCCACCATTCCGGCGACGTCGCGGAACCCGGTGACGGCGTGCGTGGTGTCGCCACGTTCGAGCGCCCGGAGCGCCGCTCCGAACAGCGGCAGGGTGTCCTCCCCGATCGCGCGGATCAGGGTGAGGAGTTGCACTCGCTCCACCGCCTGGAGTCGCTCCTCGGCGTAGGGGCCCGCGAGACGGAGCCACTCACCCGCCGGGCCAAGCTCTCCCGCCAGCGCGTGTACCCGACCCCGCACGTCGAAGGCAGCGACCGAAGAATCGCTGGCCAGGAGTGCCTCGGCACGGCCGAATTGCTCCTGCATGGCCCATGCGAGCGCGATGCGTCGGCGATCAAGATCGCGCTCATCGAGCGACAGGTTTGGTGCGAGGGCGGTGTACAACGACTCCGCCTCGGCCACCGAGCCCTCGGCCAGCAATACGCCAAGCAGGGTGTTCGAAGCGCTCGTGGCCACTCCCGGTGGGGCGGCGGGGTCGGTCGCGATCAGCGCAAGGATGCGTCTGGCCTCGCGTTCCTCGCCAGCGTCCGCCCACGCCGTCGCAGCCTCAATCCAGGCGCGCACCCGTGCCTCACCGAGCTGCTTTCCGGCCAGCAACTCGTTGACCCTGGCCACGGCACGGCGCGCCTCGGGATCGCCCCGCCCACCGAGCTCGTCCAAGGCCAACCGGACCATCACCGTCGTTCCCTCGAGCGACTCCGGAACGGACGCGGCGAGCTCGGCCACCCCCGCCTCGGGCTCGCCCCACTTGAGCCTGAGCATCCCGCGCAGCCGATGCGCTTCGGGCGTTCCGGCGCGCTGGAATGTCTCGAGGATGGTTGGACGATCTTTCGGGAGTGCAGCGCCGAGCAGGAGCACGGCCGATGCCCGATAGGTCGGCGCGTTGGTCACTGCCCGAAGCCACTCCTCGGCCGCACCTCCCGGATCACCCTCCGCTTGCCGCAACTGCGCAAGCTCGGGAGCGAGCGCTGCCGGATGTGCGATTCTCGTCCGCCCCAATTCGAGCGCCAGCTTCGCGGCCGCTCGGTCGCGGACCTCGAGCGCCGAGAGCGCCCACTCGCGGAAGGGCTCCTCGTCGCCTTCGACGAGCGCGGCCCACCGGTTGGCGTACGTTCGAGCCGAATCCTGCGCACCGAGTAGCGCCCAGTGCCGCACGGCCAGCGAGAGAAAACCGATATTGGTCGAATCCAGCGAGACGGCTCGCCCGAGCGGCGCCATCAACTCCGCACGACGATCGAGTGCAGGCAAGACACGGGAGAGTCCGAGAATGGCCTGACCATCGGCCGGGCGGGTCTCGAGCACGGTCAGGAACCCCTTGGCCGCCTGTTCCAGGTCACCACGCCGTTCCGCCCCCAGCGCGATGGCGATCGGGCCCACGACGGGCGCATTGCGCTGCGCACCGAGGGTCGGCCCAAGCGAGGTGAGAACGACACAGAGGGCGCCGAGCCACTTCATGGCTGGCGCACTTCGGTCAGTCGCCGGAAATAGTCGAGGACGCGTCGGCGATCATCGGGGTCGAGTCGCTGCAGCTCATCCCAGCTTGGCAGGCGGATCTCGTCGCGATCGGTGATCCGCGGATCGAGCACGGGCGGCCGCGCCCCGGCCGACGACTGTGCCGCCTTGCTTTCCCGTTCGCTCGACTGTTCGTCCTGGTTGCCATCGAGGGAACGTCCGGCATCGAGCATCCGACGGAAGAGCTTCTTCTGTCGTTCGGTCACTTCGGTCGAGAGACGGCCCGATTCAATCTGGCGTGCCACGTCGTGCGCCTCACGTGCCAGTTCACCCGCGCCGGGCATCTGTCCCTGGGCCCGCATGCGTTCCAATTGCTGGGCGATCGCACGTTGTTGCATGGCCAATTGCATCAACTCGCCCATGCCCGGCTGGGCTCCCTGCTGCTGCATCGACTGGCCCTGCTGGGCCGCGGCGTTCTGCTGGCCCGCCATCTGCATCATTTGCTGCATCGCCTCTTCGAGCCCGCTCCCCGATTCCGAGCCCTCGATGTTGCGCTCAGATTGCAACAAGGCATACGCAGCCAGGGAGAGCATGTCGACGGCATCCCCGGCGCGATCGGCGGCGAGGCCAAGGCTCGGAGCTGCGGCCGAACTTGCGTCGAGTGCCGCACGCAGGCCGTCGCGTGCGCCGGCGAAGGCAACACTCACCGTGGGTGAGATCAGCGCGTTCTTGCCCGCCACCGTGATCACCTGCCGCAACAGCTTCGCCGTTGCTTCCTCGAGCATCGCCTCCTCGGCCCGGAGCGGCCCCACCAGCGCCCCGCGTCGGAACGACTCGGCGACCGCGTATTGCCGGCCGAGTACCCGAGTCGTTTCGGCGAGCAAGCGACGAAGGTCTGCCAGGACCTCCTCGCGCATCGCTTCCTGCATGGACTCACGCTGCTTCCGGATGTCGTCCGAGACCGGCTTCATCAACTCACCGGCCGACTCGGCCTGCTGTTGAGCCTGCTGCCGCTTGCCCTGCTTCGCCGACCGTGCGGCGGCGCGCATCTCGGATGCCGCCTGCCGCGATTGTGACGCTGCATCGCGCAGGCCCTCCTGCGTTGTTTCACCGGGCGCCCGTTCCGCCGCAGCATCGAGCCCGCCGGCCAATGAGTCCGCACGATCGGCCAAGGCCTCTTCCGCCTGGGCCCCGGCCGCGGAGTCGGCGGCCAGGGCTTCCTTGGCACGTGCCTGTGCGGCGCTGAGCTCCCCCGCCTCTTCCGCCAGGGTCGACAACGTGGTCTCGAGGGCGGCACGTGCAAACAACTCGCGTGCCCGTTCCAGCGCCTCGCGCATTTTCGCCTGCTCGGTCGACATGTCGCGCAAGGCATCACGCGTGGCATCGGGATCGAGATTCCGGAGCGACTCTCGGAGCCGATCCATGGCATCCCGCAGTTCGGGCGTCATCGCCTTGTCGAGCAACTCCCGAATGTCGCGCAGGTCGTTTGCCAGCGTGCTGTCGCCCGACTGGGACTGCGCTGCGGCGCGCTCGAGCTCTTCGACCTCGGACCGCATTTCCTCCACGCGACGCGCCACATCCTCCGCCGCCTCCGCGGCCTGTTCTGCCCGGCGTGCTGCCTCCGCGGACATCGGCTCGCCCGATCCCGACCTCGACCCCGCCCCGCCCGGCCGCTGCCGCTCCCGGGCAAGATCTTCCGCCGCGCGTTGGGCGCGGCGTGCCGCGTCAACGAGGGAATCCAGCGCCGAGCCGGCGACATCGGTCGCCGCGACGCGCGCGTCGCGCGCCTCGGCTGCGGTCGGGATCACGACCAGATAGGTGCGCGATCGCCCCACCCCGCGACGCGGCGCATTGTCACTGGCGACCGCGGTGTACCGGACCGTGTCGCCCGCCGTGACACCGAGGGCGTCGAGATCGATCGAGGTGGTGAGCAGCGCGCGATCCGTGGCGCTGCCGAGGTCGAGCGGCTGACGAACGATCGCTCCCCCGCCGTTCCGCACTTCGAGGACCCCCCCCCCAATACCGTGATCGTCCTCGATCGCGATCACGACGGCCAGTCGATGCGAGGGCGGCGCGACCGTGTCGGTGCCAGGCACGGGGATCGTGACTGTCGGTGCGCTGTCCGGGAGCACGCGGATCGGCAGTGGGGGGGGGATGCCGTCCAAGCGGGTTCCGTCTCGTGTCGCCACGTCAAGTTGCCACGTGGCCGTGCTCCGTGGCGCGAATGTGCCGCCGAGGGCGAGCGAATCCACCTCGAGCGCAATCGTGTCCCGCTCGGAACGAAGGGTGGCCGTGGCGAGTGGCGACGTTGCTCGTGCCGCCAGTCGGAGCTGAGTCCCCTCCGGCACCACCAGCGTATCGCCTTCCACCGGTAGCGGTTCTGACTCGAGACCGAGGTAAGCCGGATACTCGGCCGTCAAGGTCAGGGCACCGAGAAATGCCGCCGTCCGCATGGTCACCCGGACCTCGACGGAGCGACGGCCTCCGGCCTCGAGACGCGCCACCAGATCGCCATCGATCGGTTCGGTGGTGATGGTGGCCCGACCCGTGCCATCAAGGATCACGTCCTGCGCACGCCACGACTCGCCGGGCGCGCGAAGCAGGAGGCGAGCACTCCCTCGCCCGAGCACGACGATGCTGAACACGGCTCGCTCGCCGCGATCGAGTACCGGCGTCGAGGTCGTGAACTGGACTGGTGCCACCAACGCCCGCCACGCCGACCACGGAGCCATGAGGGTACCGCGCGTGCCAGAGACGGGATGTGCCAACGCCAGGAATCCCAACGCGGCCAGCCCGCCCGCCACCAGCCGACGCGTCACGAGTCGGGTGTGCCGCAGTTCAGGCTCGAGCACAGCCGGAGCCTCGGCAGCCACGCGCGCGGTCTGCCGCGAGGCGGCCGCCGCGTGCAGTTCAGCGGAGGTACCGGCGGCGACCGGTTGAAGCAGCGTGGAGAGTGCTCCGCGACGCCACTGCCCGGCCCCCTCGAGACGAGCCGCCACGACGCCCTCGTCGAACTGCCGCCGGGATTGCATCCAGCGAATCGTCGCGCCAACCAACCCCAACGCGACGATCAGCCAGGCCAGAAGCGCCCACATTGCTGGCCCGGCGACTCCGAGGCGTGCAGCCCACGCGGCCACCACCAACGCGGCGAGCCCGGCCAGCAACCACGGCAACGCTCGGCTCAACGCCCGAGCGCGGCCGAGGGGTCGGGCTGCGGTGGCGAGGCTGTCGCGCAAGGTCATGGCGCGTAGCCGAGCGCGTATGCGAACAGATTGACACCCATCCGGAGCGCGGCTTCCCGAAGCTCCGGGGGATCGTGATGCACGTCCGGGTCTTCCCAACCATCGCCGAGGTCGCTCTGGTAGCTGTAGAAGACAGCCAGGCGGCCATCGACAAAGACACCGAAGCCTTGGGCCGGCTTGCCATCGTGTTCGTGGATCTTCGGAAGTCCGTCGGGGAACGCATAGATCACGTGGTAGATCGGATGATCGAGAGGTATCTCCACCAGGGGTCGATCGGGAAAGAGCCGCGTGATCTCTCGCCGAAACGATTCATCCAGACCGTAGTTGTCATCAACATGCAGAAACCCGCCACGCACGATCCAGCGGCGCAGCGTCTTGAGATCGTCATCGCTCCACGTCAGGTTGCCGTGACCGGTCATGTAGAGGTACGGCACGGTCCAGAGCTCGGGGTCGGAGAGCGCGACCGTCAGCTCTCGCGGCGTCGTGGCGATGGTGGTTCGCTCACGGATCGCAGCGAGCAGGTTTGGAAGCGAGGATGGATTGGCGTACCAGTCTCCCCCGCCATCGTAGTGCAGCCGTCCGATGGTCGGCACCTGTGCCCCTGCATGACCCGCCGGAAGGGCGAGCAGCATTCCGATGAGGAACAGGCGGTGTGAACGGACAACTCTAGGCATCCATGACCCGGCGGTAGGCATCGTTGCGTGGGACTCCGAACTCGGCGCTGACCCTACGGGCGACCTCCCGACGGGATTCGCCGGCGGCCAACGCGTCGGCAATGGCTCGATCAATCACCTCCGGGTCGGGGCCGGCATCCTCGACACGGCTGCCCCGTCCCTCGAATACGACCGTGATCTCACCACGCGCCGGGGTCTCCTCGAAATGCGCGCGCACGTCAGCCAGCGAGCCGGCGCAGAACTCCTCGTACATCTTGGTCAACTCGCGCGCCACGACGACGCGTCGTTCGCTCCCGGCAACAGCCTCCAGGTCCGTGAGCAGCGCCACGAGACGGAGTGGTGCTTCGTAGAGGACGACCGTCCACGGCGACGCCGCCACATCGGCCAGCTGGCGGCGGCGTTCGGCACCCTTGCGATCGAGGAATCCGAGGAAGAGATAGCGATCGGCCGCGAGTCCCGAGGCCTGGAGCGCGGTGGTGACCGCGGATGGACCGGGGATCGGGACCACGGTGATGCCCGCATCCCGCGCGGCGGCGACGAGCAGGACGCCGGGATCGCTCACGCCGGGCGTTCCAGCGTCGGTGATCAGGGCGACATCGCGCCCGTCCATCAGCACCTGCACCAGCTGGTCCTCGCGGCCAGCGCCGCTGTGAGCATGATACGACAGCAACTCTGCCGGATGCGCGTCGATGGCACTCAGCAGCCGCCTGCTGTGGCGCGTATCCTCGGCCGCGACGACCGGCACCTCGCGGAGGGTGCGGATGGCACGCTCCGAGAGGTCGCCGAGGTTGCCGAGCGGAGTGGCCAGGACATAGAGGGTGCCGGGTGATCCCATCCCACAAAGAAAACCCCGGAGGGGGGGACGACCTATCGTCCGCACCCATCCGGGGTCAACCCGCGCACCCCACGATCAGGCCGCGAGGTGCTCGTTGATCTTCTGCTCGAACGCGCCACGGGGCATGGCACCGATCAGGCTGTCAACGTGCTTGCCGTCCTTGAAGAAGAGCACTGCAGGGATCGAGCGCACATTGAACTTCATGGCGCTATCCTGGTTCGCGTCGACATCAAGTTTGGCGATTTTCGCCTTGCCGGCATAGTCGGTTGCCAGTGCCTCGAGGGTCGGGGCAATCATCCGACACGGGCCACACCACGCCGCCCAGAAGTCGACCAGTACCAGTCCCTTGGCATCGCCCACTTCGGCCTGCCACGTCGCGTCCGTCACTTCGACCGTTGCTCCACTCATCCGACTGCACTCCTCATCCCACTGGTGTAAGATTTGACCATCATGAAGCCTACCATTGCCCATCTCGGGGTCGCGGTCCCCAGCGTCGACGACGCCCTCGCGTTCTATCGCGATGTGCTCCACGTGTCCGCGCGCGGCCCGGAGATCGTCGATGGTGCCCGGATTGTCCACCTCGATTTCGGCGGTTCCGAGGTCGAACTGCTGGAACCGATCGAGGCGGATTCGCCAATCGGCAGATTCCTTGCCCGGCGCGGGCCCGGGATCCATCATATCTGCTACCGTGTGCCCGATCTCGATGCCGCCCTGGCCGCCTGCCGTGAGAAAGGCTATCGATTGATCGACGAGACACCCCGAAGCGGCGCCGGCGGGTGCCGGGTGGCGTTCATTCATCCGAAGGCCACCGAAGGCATCCTCATCGAGCTGACCGAGTAGTCATGCAGGTGGAGAACACCCGATCGCCCCATTCAGTTCCCGGGACGCTCCCCGGCGCATGGGCGATTGATGCCGTCCCAGATTGCCGGCAAGTCGAACTCGCGTACCAGCCATCCCCCGTCGGCCTTCACGGCGGTCACGGGCACGACCACTTTGCAATTGCCCTTGGCCACTTCAGTGGTGACGACGACATGATTCTTCCGCGCGGTGACCACTTCGTTGAGCGCCCGGACTGCAGTTCCGCCCATCATGGCCTGGATGACCACCATGCGCTTGGGATAGTCCTCGGGCTTCCCGGTCTGCTGGACCGAACCCTTGTCGGTGCCGAAGAGCTGGGCCATGCGGGTAAGATTGCTGTCTGATGCCGCGCGGATGAATTGCTCGACCGCGGCCGATGCCGTCGGGGCACGATCCTGCGCCGCGGCGCGAGCGGTCGGGACCAGGGCGAGCACGAACAGTGCGAGTCCGAGCGGACGACGATGGAAGGTGGTGCGGGACATGGGCTTTCTCCTGACAGGGACAATCGGCAGAAACGTAACCACGGGACCGGATCAACAGTGAACGAAACGGTGCGGCTCTATGTCAATGTCGACCATGTCGCCACGGTGCGACAGGCACGACAGACCGAGGAACCCGATCCGCTCGAGGCGGCCCGGGTAGCAGTCCAGCATGGGGCAGACGGCATCACCTTCCACTTGCGGGAGGATCGCCGCCACATTCAGGACGATGACGCCCGGCGACTCGTCGAGGCGCTCGAGTGCCCCGTCAATTTCGAGTTGGCCGCCCACTCTGGCGTCGTCGAGCTGGCCTGTGAACTCCGACCGTATCAGGCCACCCTCGTGCCGGAGAGTCGACAGGAAATCACCACAGAAGGCGGCCTGGACCTCAGCCGGGCGGACGCCGGGCTCCGGGACGCCATCGATCGGTTGCAGGGCGCCGGCATTCGCGTGGCCCTCTTCATCGACCCCGAACAGGGGGCGGTCGAGCGGGCGCGGGAGCTGGCGGTCCCTGCAATCGAACTGCACACTGGCCGATACGCCAACCATGGGACCGACCACGACGCCATGCTCGCCGAGCTCGCTTACGCCACCCAGGTCGCCCGCGGCCTCGGCCTTGCGGTCCATGCCGGTCATGGACTCACTCGGAACAATGTCGGACCCGTGGCGGCCATCCCGGGCATCGAGGAGCTGAACATCGGACACAGCATCGTCGCACGATCCATCACTATCGGCATCGGGCCGGCCACGCGGGAGATCCGCGCACAAATCGACGGGGCCGGCCGATGACTAGCCCCATCCGCCGCGCCGAGTTCTTCGTCCTCGAGGCGACCGAGTACCTCGCGGAACTCGAGCAGCTCGTGAGCCGGACCGATACGCCCGATCTCGAACGGTTGGTCCGCGGCGCCCGTGCGCTCCGCGGTGCGGCGCTGATGGCCGGTCTCGGTACCTTCGCCAGGGCCTCCGCCTCGCTCGAGGGGCTCGCGCGTCAGGTACGTGATCACGCCCTTGGCTGGGAACCTGATGCGCGGGGGGCCTGGCGGGAGGGGCTGCAGACGCTCCGCGGGCTCGTGGGCCGGGCTGGCGGCTGGGAATCAGCCGATGACCGGCATGCCCTGCTGCTCGCGGAGCGAATCGAGCGGGTAGCCAAGGGTGAGGCACCTCGGGAAACAGGCCATTCCCCTCAAATGACCGACCATGCCGGGCAGGGATTGACCCCGGGGGTCCGGGCCTTCATTGCGCGTGAGTCGGCGCTCATCGCCGGTTCCCTCCAGGAGGCGGCGCGAGCCCTGGCCCCGCTCAAGCCACCGGTCGCCCTCGCCAGTGTGCTCGAGCGACTCCGGTCCCTCCGTGGGCTGGGCGGCTCGGCGGAGCTCTCGCCGTTGCCGGAACTCCTCGACGCGATGGAGGTGACCACTCGGTCGCTGCTCTCGCCCGAACCGGCGCCACCGGACATCGCGGTCGTCTTCGCCGATGCGGCCGATGCGCTGGCCGCGATGGCGCAGTCGGTCTCGGATCAGGGGCGTGTGGTGATTCCCGCCGGACTCGAGCAGATCGCCCGCCGGCTGCTCGAGGGCTACGCAGCCCTCTCCGATGTCACCGAGATCGCATCATTGGCCCCCCCCGGTGAGCCCTCGGTGGTGAGTCGCGGCACCCCGCCACCGGCGATGGCCCCGGGGGATCCCGTCCCCATCGAGCTGGTTGGTGTCGGCGATCATCTCCTCATGCAGTCCGAGGCGCTCGCTCGGGGGCGGTCTCCGGCAGCCAGGGACCTGCGGCTCTTCGTGTTGCATCAGACGCTCACCACCATGCCCGCGGAGAGCCGGACCGGCCGATTCCTCGGGCCACTGACCGGCGCGATTGCGCGCACCATCGGAAGTGGACGTGCCCACACCGATCCCGACGCGTTCGGGGCGATGCTGCGCGACTGTGGCCAGTTCCTCATCGATCATGGCGGTGACGGAACAATGTCGGATCTCACCACCCGTCGGGATGCGATGGCCCGCGCCCTCGGTGCCGCGGACTTGATACCGAATGGCGTCACCGCCCCCACCGCGATCCCCGATTCAGTTGTGGATATCGCGACACTGGCGCCTGACGACGAGACGGAGATCGTGGTGGACATCGCGTCCCTCGCTCCCGACTCGCCGGCGGTCGCTCCAATCCACGCCGACTCGGTGGTCGACATCGCGTCACTCGCATTTGACGACGTCGATGTGGTTTCCATTGAAGCGCTCGCTCCAGATGACTCCGACGTGGTTCCGATCGCATCGCTGGGGTACGAGGCGCCCAGTCCGACTGGGCACGCGCCGGACCTGCCGGCCGCGAGCCGTGTGGAACGCGCGTATCGACGACTCCGGGAGCTCGAGTCCATGCCCGCGACGTCCGACGCGGAGGAGGCCGTCTTCGAGATTGGCCTGCTGCTCTACCGCGGCGAACGTGCCCTGGTCCGCGCCGACGAAATTCGCGGCGAGCTGGCGGTCGTGCTCAGCGTGACGTCGATCGATCTGGCGCGCCTGCGCCCGCTGCTCGACGAGCTACTCGACCTGGTGCCATTGGCGCGCGATGCCGCGTAGCAAGACCAGTGGTCGTTGGCTCCAGCTCGTCGTCGGCCTTGTACTGTCAGTCGGATTGATCTGGTACGCCTTCCGCAAGACGCCGTTCAGCGATGTGTGGTCGCACATCGTGGCCATGCATCGGTGGCCCATGTTCGTGGCCGTGGTGCTCGCAACGCTGCCGTTCCTGCTGCGCGTCCCACGGTGGTCGCTCCTGCTCCGGCACGAGGACGGCAGCCCGATCCGCCCTCGCCATCTCTGGCAGGCGATCGCCATGGGCTTCGCCGCGAACAACACCCTGCCCTTCCGACTCGGCGAAATCCTTCGGATGGGAGCCATCAGTCAACTCGCGCCGGTGCCGTTCCCGAGCGCGTTCAGTAGCGTCGCCGTCGAACGCGTCCTCGATGCCTTGACGGCCATCGCCCTCCTGTCGGGTGCGTTGGTGGTGGTGGACCTTCCCGCCGGCGACCTCGGCCAGCGTGCGCGAATCGCCGGGATCCTTGGTGCGACGCTGCTGGTCGGGGCCGTCGCCGTCGCCCGATGGCCGCGACTGGCTCTCGGACCACTCGAGGCGATCCTGCCGGCGGGGGGCATTCGAGATGCCCTCGTCGGCCTCGTCCAACGCGTGATCGCCGGACTCGCGGCGCTCGGTGATCCGCAGCGCGCCCTGCCGGTACTGCTCTGGTCCGTGATCATCTGGTGTGTCAATGCAAGCGCGTTCTGGATCGCGTTTCGCGCGTTCGACATCGAGATCGGATTCGGCGGCGCCCTCATCCTGCAAGGGGCGTTGTTGATCGGGATTGCCCTGCCGAGCACGCCGGGATATGCCGGCGTGTTCGAGGCCGCGATCTGGGGCACGCTGTTGACCCTGTTCGGCGTGCCGATGGACCTCGGCCTCGCCTATGCCATCGCCTACCACGTGCTCACCTTCGTGCCAATCACCTTCCTCGGGGTGCACGCGCTGTTCACCTCCGGGTTGTCGGTGCGCGCCATGCGCGAGGCCAGCGGGTGAGCGAGCCACTCACGCTCGCCTGCCACGCGAAGGTCAACCTCTTCCTGCGCGTGCTGGCTCGCGAGGCCGATGGGTACCACGGCATCGAGACGATGTTCTGTCGGATCGGGCTCGCGGACACGCTCACGATCGAGCGCATCGAGCGCGGCGTGGAGCTCACGGTCGAGGGGGCCGATGTGGGCCCGATCGCGCAGAATCTCGCCTACCGTGCGGCCGACCTCGCGCTGGCCACGACGGGGCGACCGTTCGGGGTGCGGATGCACCTGATCAAGCGGATCCCGGCCGGTTCCGGTCTGGGGGGGGGGTCGAGTGACGCCGCCTCCGCGTTGCACGGCGTCAATCAGCTCGCGGGTGGCGCGATCCCGCGCGGGGAGCTGCTCCATCTCGCCAGCCGACTGGGCGCCGACGTGCCGTTCTGCGCCAGCGGCGCCGCCTGCGCCCTCGCCTGGGGGCACGGCGAACGGATGCTTCGACTCCCCCCCCTTCCTGAGCGACCGATGCTCATCGTCTCGCCAAAGATCCACATGGCGACCGCGGAGGCGTACGCGGCGATCGACGCCATGCGTGAACAGGCCGGCTCGCGCGGGAGCGTGGCCCTCGACCTCCCGGTCCTCGCCCGGTGGGGTGATGTGGCGCGATTGGGCGGCAACGACTTCGAGTCGGTGGTGTTCGGGCAACACCCCACCGTCCGCGAGGTCTTCGGCGCGCTCGCCAGCACGCATCCGATGCTCTGCCGCATGACCGGATCGGGGAGCAGCCTCTTCGCGGTCTATCGGAATAGCCGTGATCGTGACGACGCCGCGGCGATGCTCGGCACGAAGCACGGGCTCGTGACGGCGACGATGAACGGTTGAGGGTCTGGGACCACTGGCTGATGGACCGTGCCGCAACGACGACCAACCGGAAACCATCGACCACCGACGGCCAGCCATCGACCAATCGCCACCCCCTGCCTACTTTTGGGCGTCGTCCAGTGCCCCGTCGTCCAATGGCAAGACTCCGGTCTTTGGATCCGGCTATGGTGGTTCGAATCCACCCGGGGCAATCCGTCACCTCAGCCACCCCCCCTCCCATTTCAGGGAGCGACCCGCTTTCTTGGTAGGGACGTCCGCAACACTACGGATGCAGGAAACCGGTGCCCGAGCGGGCCCAAGTTGGTCTACCCGTACACGATTCAGGAGCAGCGAAGATGTTCCAGTCCACCACCCTCCGCCACGCAACGAGTGCCCTGGCGCTCTCCCTCGTCCTCGGCCTGGTCGCCTGTGGTGGCGACAAGGCCCCCAAGGACGGCGAAATGATGGATCCGACCCCGGCGCCGGTCCAGACCGCCGCGATCGACGGTGCCACCGAGTTCGCCAACACCTGCGCCGTCTGCCATCAGGCAACCGGCGAGGGCATGGCCGGGGTCTACCCGCCACTGGCTGGCTCCGACATTGCGATTCTGCCCTCACCAGACCGGATGATCGCGGTCGTGCTCAAGGGCCTCAATGGCCCGGTCACCGTCAAGGGTGAGAAGTACGATGGCACCATGGCCCCGTGGGAGTCACTGAGCGATGCGCAGATCGCCGCGATCACCACCTACGAGCGCTCATCCTGGGGCAACACGGCCTCCGCCGTGACGCCGGAGATGGTTGCCGCTGTCCGCACCAAGGTCGCCGGCCGCACCACCGCCTGGACGATTGAGGAGCTCGAGAAGGACGTTCCGTGATCAGGCTGCTGGTCCGTGCCTGACCCCGAACGCCTCCGAGTCCTCGCGACTCGGGGGCGTTCTGCCATCCGCCAGCCCTGCTGGCCCGCTACACCCGTGCGAGGAGTACCCGATGAAGGACAAGCAACTCGAGGCACTGATCCGGAAGACCACCGGCAAGGCCATCTCCGACAAGGCCAAGCGGGCCCGATTCATCGACCCAACCCTTGCGGCCACCAGCCCGCCCGAAGATGAGCAGGGCGACGAAAAGCTGTTCAAGGAGATGAAGCGCCGGGAGTTCTGACTCTCCGGAGCGGGGTGATCGCCCAGTTCCGCTGCTCCGGTTGACCGGGGGCGATGGGGTCCGGTATCTTTCCGGGTTGTCATCATGACGGAACTTCCACTGGTACCCAAGCAATTGCTCCTGCTGAGCGGGTCGGCCAATCGGCCGCTCGCCGAGGAGATCGCCCAGCAGCTCGACACCGAGCTCTGCCGGGTGACCAGTCGCCGTTTCGCCGATGGTGAGTTGTTCGTCAAGATCGACGAGAATGTGCGCGGCCGGGACGTCTACATCATCCAGCCGACCAATCCGCCGGCCGAGAACCTGATCGAGCTCTTGCTCCTGATGGATGCGGCCCGGCGGGCCAGTGCCGCACGGATCACCGCGGTGATCCCGTATTTCGGCTACGCTCGGCAGGATCGGAAGGATCAGCCGCGAGTGGCGATCTCGGCGAAGCTGATGGCGAACATGGTCTCCACGGCAGGTGCGGATCGAGTGCTGGCGATGGATTTTCACCAGCACCAGCTTCAGGGGTTCTTCGACCTGCCGGTTGATCACCTCTACGCGGCACCGATTTTCGTGCAACACTACCGGCAGAAGCAGCTCGACGATGTCGTGGTGGTGGCACCCGATGTCGGTTCGGCGAAGATGGCGCGCGGGTTTGCCAAGCGGCTGAATGGGTCGCTTGCGATCATCGACAAGCGACGCAGCGGGCCCAACAAGGCCGAGGCATTGCACGTGGTGGGCGACGTGGCGGGGAAGCACTGCATCATCCCCGATGACATGATCGACACCGGGGGGACGATGGCCGAGGCGGTCCACGCGCTCAAGCGCCTGGGTGCCAACGACATCTACATCTGCGCGACACACGCCCTGCTGTCTGGACCGGCAGTCGAGCGTCTCGCGTCTGCACCGGTGACCGAAGTGGCGGTCACCAACACGATCAACCTGCCGCCGGAGCGTCACTTTCCGGCACTCAAGGTGCTCTCCATTGCGGGACTCCTGGCCAAGGCGATCGGGTATACGCACAGTGACCAGTCGGTGAGTGCCCTCTTCGACTGATTGAACGACGGAGAATGTATGGATGCAGTGACTCTGACCGCGGCCTCGCGGACAAACACCGGCAAGGGCGCTGCGCGCTCCCTCCGCCGTGACGGCAGGATTCCCGCGGTCATCTACGGCCACGGCCGCGATCCGCTTGCCCTCGATCTTGACGGCCGATCGGTCAGCCGGATGCTCGATGTCATCGGCGGCGAGACCGTATTGATCGATGTCGCCATCGATGGGGCCGCACCGGTCCAGGCGATCGTGCGCGAAGTGCAGCGCAACCCGGTCCGCCGCTCCGATGTCATCCACCTCGACCTCTATGCCATCGTGGCCGGCGAGCCGATCGTGGTCGAGGTCCCGGTCCACTTGGTCGGCACGCCCGACGGTGTCAGGAACCAAGGCGGCGTGGTCGATCTTCACCTCCATCGCCTGACCATCAAGTGCCTGCCCAAGAACATCCCGGAGCACGTCGAAATCGATATCACCAGGCTCAAGGTCGGCGAGGCGATCCATGCCCGCGAATTGAGCGTTCCCGACGCCGAAGTCATGCACGAGGATGATGTCTCGATCGTCGGCGTCCTGGCAGCCCGGGTCGAGGTGGCCCCAGAACCGGCAGAAGAGACGGAATCCGCCGGTCCCGAGGTCATCAAGAAGGGCAAGGCGGACGAGGACGAGGCGGACGACGAGAGCTGAGTGGCGAAGGCGATCGTTGGCCTCGGCAACCCCGGCGCCGAATACGAACGCACTCGCCACAACGCCGGCTGGCTCCTCCTGGACCATCTGGCGGCGCGTGGCGGATTCGGTCCGTTCCGAAGGGCGGAACGGGCCGTGGCCACGACGGGGACGCTCAGCGGCGTCCCTGTTCGTTTGCTGAAACCGACGACCTACATGAACTTGAGTGGGGAATCACTTCGTGCCCTCCGCTCGCCCAGCTGGGATCCGGCGGAAGATTTGTTGGTCTTGGTCGACGAAACCGCCCTGCCCGTCGGGCGATTTCGACTCCGCGGCGCCGGGTCGGCGGGCGGGCACAATGGCCTCAAGAGCATCGAGGCTCACCTCAGGCGGCAGGATTACGCTCGACTCCGGATCGGGGTCGGGGCAAAGCCGCCCGAGTATGATGATCTGGCGGACTTCGTCCTTGGACGGTTCCGACCCGAGGAGCGAGAGACCCTGAACGGGGTGCTCGATGAAATGGCCGATGCCGTCGAATGTTGGGCCAGTGACGGGATCGAACGTGCGATGAACCGATTCAACCACTCCTGACCCTTACCCACCGAGACCATGACCGACTCCTTGACCTTGTACGCCCTGGCCATCGGGCTCGCCGGCCTCGCCGCGACCGTGATCACTTTCGTGGCTCTGCGGCGCCAGCCGGTCGGCTCCAGCGAGATGCAGGCCATCGCCACCGAGATCCAGCTTGGTGCCATGGCGTTCCTGCGCCGTGAGTACGCCTTCCTCGTCCCGTTCCTGCTCGTGGTCGCCGGCCTCCTCGCGTGGCTGGTCGGCACGAAGACCGGGGTCGCGTACATCCTCGGTGGTGTCGCCTCGATCGCCAGCGGTTGGATCGGGATGCGTGGCGCCACCATCGCCAATATCCGGACGGCCGAGGCCGCGCGCGGCAGCGGTCAGTCCGCCGCCCTGCGCGTCGCCTTCGGTGGCGGCTCGGTCATGGGACTCGCGGTGGCCTCACTCGGGCTCGCCGGCATCACGATCGTTTTCCTGGCGATCGGCAAGGTCGAATTCGCGAGCAACACGAAGGTCTTCGCCGAGATCATCTCGGGTTTCGCGATGGGCGCCTCGTCGATCGCGCTGTTCGCCAGGGTCGGCGGCGGGATTTTCACGAAGGCTGCCGACGTCGGCGCCGACCTCGTCGGCAAGGTTGAAGCCGGCATTCCCGAGGACGATCCCCGCAACCCGGCGACCATCGCGGACAACGTGGGCGACAATGTTGGCGACGTCGCCGGACTCGGCGCCGACATCTTCGAATCCTACGTCGGCTCCGTCATCGCCACGATCGCCCTCGCCGCCACGTCGGTCCTGATTCCGGACGTGAACCGCAGCACCGCCATGTTGCTGCCGCTGGCCTTCATCACCGCTGGCCTCGTGGCCTCGCTCATCGGCGTGATGACGATGCGCGTCCTGGCCAAGGGCAATCCGGCCAACGCCCTGCGTTACGTGACCTTTATTGCCGCCATCCTCTTCCTCGCCTTCGCCTGGTACCTCACCAGCATCATGCCCCTCGGCATGACCCGGGCCGACGGCAGTCTGCTACCGGCGATGGGTCCGTTCTGGGCCGTGCTCTCCGGCACCGTCTCGGGCATTCTCATCGGCCTGGTCACGGAGTACTACACGGCCGGCGGACCGGTGCGCCGAATCGCGCAGTCGTCCGAGACCGGCCCGGCCACCAACATCATCGCTGGCCTCGCGGTCGGGATGGAGAGCTGCATCGTCCCGGTGTTGCTCATCTGCGGCGCCACCTACACCGCGTTCACCGTCGCAGGCCTCTACGGCATCGCGATCGCCGCGGTGGGGATGCTCGCAACGGTCGGTGTCACGATGTCGGTCGACGCCTATGGTCCGATCGCCGACAATGCGGGTGGCATCGCCGAGATGACGCACCTCGGTCCCGAGGTACGCGCGATCACCGACGGTCTCGACGCCCTCGGCAATACCACGGCCGCGATCGGCAAGGGCTTCGCCATCGGCTCGGCCGCGCTCACCGCGCTCGCCCTCTTCAGCGCCTACGCCTCGGCGGTTGGGCTCACGCAGGAAGGCCTCAACCTGATCGACCCGATGGTCGTGATCGGCCTCTTCATTGGCGGCGTGATGCCGTTCTTCGTGGGCGCGCAGACGATGACCGCAGTGGGTCGTGCCGCCCAGGGCATGGTCGAGGAAGTCCGTCGGCAGTTCCGTGAGATCCCCGGCTTGCTCGAGGGCCGCGAGGGTGTCCGTCCCGACAGCGCGCGATGCGTGGACATCTCGACGCGCGCCGCGCTCCGGGAGATGATCGTCCCGGGCGTCGCTGCGATCCTGGTGCCGGTGTTCACCGGGTACTTCTTCGGCGTCAAGACCCTTGGCGGCCTGCTCGCCGGGGCGACCGTCACCGGCGTGATGATGGCGCTGTTCATGGCCAACGCTGGCGGCGCATGGGACAACGCCAAGAAATACATCGAGAGTGGCGCGCATGGCGGCAAGGGCTCCGATCCGCACAAGGCAGCCGTCGTTGGCGATACCGTTGGCGACCCGTTCAAGGACACCAGTGGCCCGGCGATGAACATCCTCATCAAGCTGATGAGTGTGGTGAGCCTCGTGTTGGCGCCGTGGTTTGCGAGCCTGCAGTAGGCGCGAGACGTGAGAGGTGAGAAGTGAGCCGCGAGAAGAACAGCGCGAAGATTCTCCGAGCGCGCACTTCTTACTTCTCGCTTCTCACCTTCCACTTCTCACTTTTCACGACTCAGGATCCACCTCTGCCATGCTGAGCCTCGGAATCGTCGGCCTCCCCAACGTCGGCAAATCAACCCTCTTCAACGCCCTCACCCAGGCTGGCGCACTGGTCGCGAACTATCCCTTCGCCACCATCGAGCCAAATACCGGAATCGTGGAAGTCCCGGATGAGCGGCTCGGCGCAATCAGCGAGCTCGTGCATCCCGACCGGATTGTCCCGGCGACCGTGCAGTTCGTCGATATCGCCGGGCTCGTCAAGGGTGCCTCCGAAGGTGAGGGCCTGGGCAATCAGTTCCTCGCCAATATCCGCGAAGTCGATGCGATCGTCCAAGTCGTGCGCTGCTTCGCCGATGACGACATCCAGCACGTGATGGGTGGCGTCGATCCGGTGCGCGACAAGGAGATTGTCGAGACCGAACTGGCCCTCGCCGATCTGGCCTCGCTCGAGAAGCGACTCGACAAGGCCAGCCGCACCGCAAAGACTGGTGATGCCACCGCCAAGGCGGAGAAGGCGGTGCTCGAGCGCCTGACCGAAGCGCTCGGGGCTGGCCGGATGGCCAGGTCCGTGCAGGTCACCGAGGCGGAGCGCCTAGTGGTCAAGGGCTTCAACCTCCTGACCGCGAAGCCAGTGCTCTATGCCGCGAACGTGCGCGAGGACGAGTTGGTCGATGGCAATAGCCATGTGAGCGCGCTCCGGAGCGCGATCGCGGTCAGCGGTGAAATCGCCGATGTGGTCATCTTTTCGGCCAAGGTCGAAGCCGAACTGGCCGAACTGCCCGCCGAGGACCGCGATGAGTTCCTCGTGACACTTGGGGTCGACGAATCCGGACTCGACCGCTTGGCACGAGCGGCATACCGACTCCTCGGTCTCCAGAGCTACTTCACGGCAGGCGAGAAGGAAGTGCGGGCGTGGACCGTGCGACAGGGTGCCCGGGCACCGGAGGCCGCCGGCGTCATCCACTCCGACTTCGAACGCGGATTCATCCGTGCCGAGACGGTCGGCTACGATGACTTCATTCGGGTCGGGGGGTGGAAACCCGCGCGCGAGCAAGGGCTGTCGCGCGCCGAAGGCAAGGAGTACCTCGTGAAGGATGGTGACATCATGCTTTTCCGCTTCAACACATGAGCCGATCGATGAATCGACCCACCACGTTGCAGGTGTCCACCGCGCTCGGGCTGCTGCTCACCCTCGGATGCGGGGGGGGGGAATCCGATGCCCCTGCGGCCGCGCCGGTCGAGCGGCACCTCGACGCTGCGGCGCTCGCGGCCCTGCCGGTCGACACGCTGGCGGCGGGTCGCCAGGTCTGTCTCGCCACCGGCTATGACGCCTGTCCCCTGCATTTTGCCATGGCGGTACGACTGGATGACGCGGAGATCGCCCTCTGGGAACCCGGGCATCCCATCGGGATCCTGCACGCGCAAGATTCGCTCCCGCGAGCCCTTTCGCAGTTCGGCAGGCCTGACGCGCCCTATCCCACCGTCATGGCGATCCGGAAGCACGGCAATGGGTACGAGGTGATCGATGTCGAAGCCGGCGGGTACGGATTGGTGCGTCTCGATGCGGATGGTGCGCAGGTCGAGCGCACCCCGCTGCCGCATGTCGGAGCCTTGGCCACGATGGGCTATCTGGCTGGCGAACCAGTACTCCAGGACTTCACCGGCTGGCAAAGTGGCGAACCGGGGATGCTCACGGTCCGACGCCTGAAGGCGCCGACCGATTCCATCGGCACCCTCATGCTCGAAGTACCGGTGCCATGGATGCAGGGGGGCAGCGATGCCGGCCCCTCCCCGCGACCATTCTTTGCCGCGTCACCCCTCTGGACCCGGTTGGCGGGTGGTGACCTGGTCTGGTCTCCCGGAGGCGCATTCCGAATCGAACGGCGCGCACCAACCGTGACCGGCAAAGTGAAGTGGATCCTCACCGGACCCGGTGGTCCGCCAGTGACGGCACATGACCTTGACCTCCGGGAAGCCACCATCCGCGAGGCGCTGTCAGGCGTTCCGTTGGCCAACGAGGAGTTCGACCAGATGCGCACACGATCGGACTCCACCGTACCGCCCCTCAGTGGGTTCGTGCCCCTCCCTGATGGCCGCCTGCTTGTGATGGGTCCCCTCGCGCCGAGCCAGAGCACGACAACCTGGCTTGTGCTCGACCGGGACGGCGCCCCGGTGAGTCGGTTCGACCTCGACACCCGTGCCCGCGTCATCCTCGCGGAGGGCGATTCCGTGCTGGTGCACCGCCCGACCGCATCGGAGCCGTGGGAAGTGATTTGGATGAGGCTGCAACGAGCGAACTGAGCGAGATCTCCTGAGTCGGAGGGGCTCATCCACCGCTTCGAACTCGCGCCGGCGCCAGTGGCTCAATCACATCGTACCGCGCGATATGAACATTCAATCCCGGGCCCAACCGGAAACCCGGGATGACGACAGGATCCTCTCCACCGATGGCGATGGCGAATCGCTCCACCCCGTTGACCGAAAAGACGAGGTGTCCCGATTCGTGGACGGCACGGAGCACATATTTCGTAACGCTGGTGCCATC
>JBDTNH010000037.1:0-22208 GCA_039933845.1 Gemmatimonadota bacterium | reverse complement strand
T
Source organism: Gemmatimonadota bacterium (assembly GCA_039933845.1). Classification (GTDB taxonomy): domain Bacteria; phylum Gemmatimonadota; class Gemmatimonadetes; order Gemmatimonadales; family GWC2-71-9; genus Palsa-1233. Next base: position 22,207 of record JBDTNH010000037.1, on the reverse strand, counting down.
AGCCATCCTCCCACTGGATCGCGATGTCGACGTCCACGTCGTCACGCGTCGCCGTGAAGTGCACCGGCTTGGGGTGCAGCGGCTTCTTGTTCCGGGTCAGGTACTGGACAAACTCGACCAGACCTCCGGCGTACAGGAATATCTCGCTCTTCGGGGCCTCGGGGCGCTCATCCGTGAGGATGATCGTGATACCGCCATTGAGGAACGCGAGCTGGCGCAACCGGTCGGCGAGGGTCGCCCACTGGAACTCGAGCACCGTGAAGATCTCGGGATCGGGCTTGAACGTCACCGTGGTGCCGGTGCTTGCGGCCATGCCGATCACCTCGAGCTTCTGCTTGGTGATGCCGCGCACAAAACTCATCTGGTGGCGCGCGCCCGCACGATCGACTGTCACCACCAGGCGTTCGGAGAGGGCGTTGACCACCGAGACGCCCACACCGTGCAGGCCGCCGGAGACCTTGTAGGAGTTCTTGTCGAACTTGCCACCCGCGTGCAGCACGGTGAGCGCGAGTTCGACGCCGGGGATGCCCTCGATCGGGTGGATGTCGACGGGGATACCGCGACCATTGTCGGTGACCGTCAGGCTGCCATCGCGATGGATGGTGACCTCGATGCGGTCACAGTGGCCGGCGAGCGCCTCGTCGATCGAGTTGTCGACCACTTCGTAGACCAGATGGTGCAGGCCGTTCTCGCCGGTCGAGCCGATGTACATGCCCGGCCGCTTGCGCACCGCCTCGAGGCCCTTGAGGACCGTGATCGATTCTGCGCCGTAGTCGTTCGGGTCGGCTGCTGCGTGTTCCTTCGACATCATCCCTCGCATCTCATTCGAGTCAACGCTGATCGAGTGCTCCGACCAGCCAGCGAATACCACGTACGCGACCCTTGCGCGACCCATTGATCCGGGTCAGGATCGACGGTGCCATCAGTCCCAGCTCGGTCGCCCACGCGGAGGTGGTCACCCGCACCATCAGGGTCCCGTCCGGTGTCACGGCCAACGCCTGTGTCACCGTGCCGATCTGCGGCCCGACGAGTGTGGACCAGCGTTCGACCACATCGGCAAGATCGAGTCGCTTGCGCAACCCGCTCCGGCCGATCCAGTGCTCGACCACCTCACCGATCGGACTCGGCGCTGCGGTCGTCACTCCGAGCGGATATGGCCTGCGTCGACGTGCCATCTCGGAATCTCCAGTACCTCCGGAATATCGGCCTCACGGGGCGCGGTCACCACCAGCTGCGCCCCAAGATTGCCGAGCCGGAGCGCCAGTCGGTGCTGCCGGTCGGCATCGAGCTCGGCGAAGACGTCGTCCACCAACAGCGCCGGGGTCACCCCCCGCACTCGAGCCAGGGTCGTGTGCTCCAGCAACCGCAATCCGATCGCCGCGGTCCGGTGCTGTCCCGTCGAGCCGTACCGACGGAGCGACCGTCCGCCGAGTTCGAGCACCACGTCATCGCGGTGCGGCCCCACATGCGTCTGCCCCCGCGACACGTCGCGCGCGTGGCACTCCGCGAGCCGATCGTGCCACGCATCACTCTCTGTCAATCGCTCATCGCCGCGGTAGCGCAACTCGACGTCCAGCGGTTCACCCAGTGCTGCCAGTTCATCGCGCCAGATCGCGCCGGCCCGTTCCACCCACTCAAAGCGACGCTTGGTAAGCCGCGCACCCATCTCCGCAAGGGTCGGATCGAAGGCCGTCGCGCTCACCGTATCGCCGTGTCGGAGCGCCGCCCCCCGCTGTGCCAAGGCTGCCCGGTACCGGAGCAACGCAGCAAGATACGCTGCATCGGCCAGCGAGAGCAGCCGATCCAACCATCGCCGTCGCTCGGCGGCGCCGCCATCCACCAAGCTCGGATCGCTCGGCAGAAAGGCGACGGCGAGCCAGGCGCCGAGCGCGTCGGTGACACGAGGCGATTCGACCCCGTCGATGCTCACGCGCTTGCGGACGGCGACCGACTCCCACGTGCTCTCGATCAGCGGGCCGCCCTCGAGCTGCAGGCCGACATGAAACCCCTGGCCGCCAAACCGGCCGATCTCCCGATCACGTGCCCCACGCAGCGAGCGGAAGAGCACTGGGTACGCCAAGGCCTCGAGCAGGTTCGTCTTGCCATGGCCATTCGGGCCCAGCAGGGCGATCCCCTCGTGCGGAAGCGTCAGGGCCCGGTCGGCGAGGTTCCGGAATTGTCGGACCACCACCGAGGCGGCTCGCACCCGGTCAGCGTCCCGGGAATGTCGGGGAACGCTTGGCGAGGAACGCCGCCGTGCCCTCGGCCTTGTCCTCGCTCGCCGACGCCAGACCGAAGGCCTCTGCCTCGATTGCCATGGCTTCGTCGATGGTGGCGTCAAGTGCCCGGTCGATCGCCTTGAGGCAGAGGTCGACCGCGATCGGACTCATCTCGAGGATGCTGCCGGCCATGGTGCGCGCCGCTTCGATCAGCGTCTCGGGTTCGACCACCTGGTTGACCAAGCCGATCCGCTCGGCCTCGCCGGCGTCGATCATCCGGCCGGTGAGGAGCAGTTCCGTTGCGCGACCGCGACCGATCAAGCGGGGCAGGCGCACCGTCCCACCGAAGCCGGGGATGAGGCCGAGCTTCACCTCCGGTTGGCCGAAGCGCGCATTCGGCGTGGCGATCCGGATATGACAGGCCATGGCGAGCTCACAGCCACCGCCGAGGGCGAAGCCATTGACGGCGGCGATCACCGGCTTGCCGAGTCGCTCGAGCGCACGGAACGCCGCCTGCCCACGAGCGGAGACGGTGCGACCGCCGGGGCCATCCAACTCGGCCAACTCGCGGATGTCGGCACCGGCGACGAACGCCTTGGTTCCGCTGCCAGTCAGGATCAGGGCGCGTGTCTTCGCGTCGTTCGCGACGTCGTGCGCGAGCTGGCCCAAGTCCGCGATCACCGCGGCATTCAGGGCGTTGAGGGAGTCGGGGCGATTGATGGTCGCGATGGCAATGCCATCCTCGCCACACTCGAAAAGCAGGGTCGTATAGGCCATCCAGAAAGATAACGTCGCGCGAAAGGCTGCGGAGGCCTTTCCGCGGCCGGAGAGGGCATAGATTCCCCACATGGCCACCATCCTCGCCCTCGACGAGGGCACGACCGGAACCACAGCGCTGGTGTTTGACGCACACGGTGTGGTCGTGGGGCGCGGGTACGGTGAAATCGCCCAGCACTTTCCATCGCCGGGCGAGGTCGAGCACGACGCCAACGAGATCTTCGATGCGACCGTTGCTGCGGCGCGAGAGGCGATCGCGCAGGCCGGCGCTCCAATCGACGCGATCGGGATCACCAATCAGCGCGAGACCGTGGTCGCATGGGACACCGAGACGCTGGTGCCGTTCGGACCCGCAATCGTCTGGCAGGATCGACGCACCGCGCCACGATGCGAGGCGCTCCGGGCGGCGGGGAATGAGCCGGAAATTCGTGCACGCACCGGCTTGCTGCTCGATCCGTACTTCAGCGCCACCAAGATCGAGGTCCTGCTCGCGCGGACTGATGTCGCGGCGGCGCGGACCGCGGGCCGGCTGGCCGTCGGCACGATCGACAGTTGGCTCGTGGCCAAGTTGACCGGTGGGGTGCACGTCACCGATCGCACCAACGCCTCGCGCTCCATGCTCGCCAACCTGGAAACCGGTGCCTGGGACCCGTGGCTGCTCGAGTTGTTCGGCGTGCCCGAAGCGGTCCTGCCACGTATCGTCGGATCGAGCGAACAGGTCGGAAGCACCGACGCGCAGTGGTTCGGTGTGCCGATCCCGATCACCGGCATCGCGGGCGACCAGCAGGCCGCCCTGTTCGGACAGGGCGCCGACCGGCCTGGGCTCGCCAAGGTCACCTTCGGGACGGGAGCGTTCCTGCTGCGATACGGCGGGGAAGGCCCCCATGAGCCGCCGACGGACGGGATTCTCGCCACCGCGGCGGTCGGTCCGGGTGGTGTACCGGGGTGGGCATGGGAAGGGAGCACCTTCATCGCGGGTGCCGCGGTGCAGTGGCTGCGCGACGGCCTTGGCCTGCTGGAGCACGCCTCCGAGAGCGCGGCGCTCGCGGCGTCGGTCCCATCGGCGGAAGGCGTGGTGTTCGTGCCGGCCTTCACCGGCCTCGGCGCGCCGTACTGGAACCCCGACGCACGCGGGACCATCGTCGGCCTCACGCGCGGGACCACACGGGCGCACCTGGTCCGCGCGACCCTCGAGTCGATCGCCCACGGCACTGCCGACCTGCTCGGCGCGATGGGGGGTGCCACAGAACTCCGCGTCGATGGCGGCGCGGCCGCGAACGACTGGTTGATGCAGTTCCAGGCCGACCTGCTCGGCATCCCGGTCGTCCGCCCCGCCCTGGTCGAACTGACAGCCTATGGCGCGGCACGGCTGGCCGCACTCGGGATCGGCGATTCGCTCCCGCCAGCCGACGATCTGGGTGCGACCCAACGCTTCGAGCCCTCGCACGACGCGGCCTGGCGCACTCGGCGGCGAGGCGACTGGCGCCGCGCAGTCGACGCCGCCCTCGGTTGGGCTCGGAGTCGGGTATATTCCCCGGTTCAAGAGGAGGACCCAGGATGAAGCCCAGTACCAAGTTCGCCATCGGCGCCGTTGTCATTCTCGGCAGCGTCACCCTGCTCATCACCGAGGGTGTCAAGCAGACCGGCACCTACTTCCTCACGCCGACCCAACTGGTCGAGCGGACGGCAAAGGATCCCAGCTTCCACGATGTCGGCCTCAAGGTCGCCGCCAAGGTGGTCAAGGGCTCGATCCAGCGCGATCAGGCCGCGGAGCGAGTGGATTTCCGCATCAGTGACGGCACGCAAACCTTTCCGGTCACCTTCGTCGGCCATGTGCCCGACACCTTCACTGACGACAACGACATCGACGTCGTGGTCGAAGGCAAGCTCGATCGGAACAACGTGTTCCAGGCCACCGACGTGATCGCCAAGTGCGGCTCGCGCTACGAGGCCGTCTGGGACAAGCAGCAAGCCGCCTCCACCTGAGGCGGGGATGACACTACTCGGTCAATTCGCACTCTGGACAGGGTTCATCCTTGCCGCATGGGGCGGCGTGCTGGCCTTCGTCGCCCGTTGGCAGGAACGACCCGAAGTCGCCCTCACCATCCGTCGGACGACGTACGCCGTGCTGGTGGCGATGCTGGTTGCCTCCGCGTCGCTTTGGCAGGGTCTCCTCAGCCACGACTTCAACATCGAGTACGTGGCGGGATACACCTCGCGCAACCTGCCGACCTACTACCTGATCACGACATTCTGGGCGGGGCAGAAGGGGTCGCTGCTCTTCTGGGCCGCGGTGCTCGCGATCTTTGGCGCGCTGGCCCAGTGGCTCACGGCGCAGCGCTTCCGTGACTTGCTGCCGTATGTGGCCGGCGTCACCAACATCGTGGCCGCCTTCTTCATTGCCGTGATGCTCTTCGGCGATCACACCAATCCGTTCGAACGGCTGGGGTTCACGCCGCCCGATGGACGGGGCCTCAACCCGCAATTGCAGAACCCGGGCATGGTGGTGCATCCGCCGATGCTCTACCTCGGCTACATCTCGCTCACGATTCCGTTCGCCTTCGCGATCGCCGCGCTCCTCGCCCGGCGCCTCGATGCCGGCTGGATCATCGCGATGCGGAAGTGGGCGATCGTGTCGTGGCTCTTCCTCTCGATCGGCATCACGCTTGGAATGTGGTGGGCCTACCTCGAGCTCGGCTGGGGTGGCGTCTGGGCCTGGGATCCGGTCGAGAACGCCTCGTTCCACCCGTGGCTCACGCTCACCGCGTTCCTCCACTCGGTGATGATCCAGGAGAAACGCGGCATGCTGAAGCGCTGGAACATGTCCCTGATCATCGGGACATTCCTGCTCAGCATCTTCGGGACCTTCATCACCCGGAGCGGGGTGATCGCCTCGGTGCACTCGTTCACCCAGTCAAGCGTGGGCTACTTCTTCCTCGCGTTCCTGCTGGTCACGGGCGTGCTCTCGTTCACGCTGCTCTACACCCGATGGGCCTCGCTCGAACCCGAGGCGCACCTCGAGGCGGTCGCGTCGCGCGAGGCGGCGTTCCTCTTCAATAACCTGGCGCTGGTCGGCATCGCCTTCAGCGTCCTCTGGGGCACGCTTTTCCCGATCATCTCCGAGGCCGTGCGCGGTGTGAAGATCAGCGTCGGCCCGCCCTTCTTCGAGCGCGTCAACGTCCCGCTCGGACTCTTCCTGCTCTTCCTCACCGGCGTCGGACCGCTGATCGCGTGGCGGAAGGCGTCGGCACGCAACCTCCAGCGGCAGTTCATCGTGCCGGGCATCGCCTTCGTGGTCGGACTCATCGGTGCCTGGGTGGCTGGTCTTCGTGGCTACTCCCTCATGGCCATCGCGCTCGGCACGTTCGTGATCGGCACCGTGCTGCAGGAGTTCACCCGCGGCGTCCGGGCCCGGATGCGGATGTACGACGAGAACGCAGCGCTGGCGCTCGGGCGGTTGATGTCGCGGAATCGCCGCCGCTACGGTGGCTACATCGTCCATGTCGGCATCGTCTGTTACTTCGTCGGCGGGGTCGGGCAGGCGATGCGGGTGAAGGAGAGTCACCAGCTCGTCCCCGGCGAGAGTGTGACGCTCGCGTCGCCGTTCGGGCACCCGGTGACGTTCACCTTCCTTGGCGTCTCGCAGTACGAGGAGCTCAACCGGCAGGTGAGTGCCGCCACGATCGAGGTGCATCGTCCCGGCAAGCCTCAGGCCACGATGGTCGCCGAGAAGCGCCAGCACTTCAATGCCGTCGGCGAGAAGTCGTTCGAGCCGAGTACCGAAGTCGGCCTGATCTCGAGCCTGCAAGAGGATCTGTATGTCTACTACCACGGCACGCCGGACGGCACGGAACGCTCGCAGTTCGAGTTCATCATCAATCCGCTGGTGATGTGGTTCTGGATTGGTGGAGCACTGCTGGTGATCGGCGGCGTGCTGGCGATGTGGCCGGGCGGCCCGCAGATCCGGGCGCGCCAGAGCGAGCAGATGCAGGCGGGCTATGCCGTTCCGCTCAACGAGTCGGTGGCGACCTCATGATGACGCGTCGCGCGGTGCTGGGGCTGGGCATGGCCGCCCTCCTCCCTCATGTGCTCCGTGGCCAGGACCCGATCCTCACGGGGGGGGGAGTCGACACCACCGCTGCGCTCGCTGACCCGCTCCGGAATCCGTTCTCGGTCGGTCGACTTCGTGACTCGCTCACGGCGGCCGATAGTGATCCGGTCTTGATCGCCACCGAGCGTCGGCTCCGTTGCACCTGTGGCTGCACGCTCGATGTCTATACCTGCCGCACGACCGACTTCACCTGCACCTATTCACCGGCGATGCACAAGGAAGTCAAGGCGCTCTTTGCGGACGGCAAGACACCGGAGCAGGTGATTGACGTCTTTGTCGCGCGCGAGGGCGAAGCGATCCTGATGGCGCCACCGGCCCGCGGGTTCAACCTCGCGGGATACCTCGTGCCCGGTCTGGTGATGGCGGCTGGCTTGCTCGGGCTCGTCGCCTGGATCGGCCGCAGGCGCGGATCGGTCGCCGCCGCCGAGGCTGCCATCCCGGTCAGTCCGGCCGGTGCGGCACACGCGCCGGACGCCGACGCGCGTGCGGCGCTCCGTCGGGCGCTCGAGGACGTCGACTCATGATGCTCGAGGCGTTGGCGGCCGGCCTGGTCGCCGTGGCGTTGCTCTACCTCGTGTTGCAGCCGCTGGTGGTGCCTGGTGCCGTGGTGGCGGCGCCGTGGGAACCCCCCGAAGCCGAGGAGACGACTCGCGGCCGGGCATTGCTCGCACTCAAGGAAATCGAGTTTGACCGGGCCACCGGCAAGCTTTCCGATGAGGACTATCACGCCTTGCAGGAACGCTACGAGCGAGCCGCTATCGCGAATCTGGCGGGTTGCCAACGTTGCGGCCATGCGCTCGCCGACGCGGATCGGTTCTGCGGCGCGTGCGGCGCGAGGCGGTAAGAGCTCCACGTGATGCGTGCCAAACCGCGGCCAGACGGCCGCGGCTCGGCCGCTTTCTCGCTTTACTGCCGGTATACCGTTTCGAACCATCCCGTGGTCCGGGCGCCGGCGCCCTTCAACAGGAAGTTGGCGTTCCCCGGTGCCCAGCCGGCGACTGATGTCTCGACGGCGTGGCCGATCACATCGTCACTGGTCAGGATGAAGTTGCGCACGGACTTGGCGAGTCCATACGCCGCGACCGCGGCCTCGAGGCCCTTGCCGACACTCGACTTGAGCTTGGCACCGGTCCACTGCCGGTACAGGACGTCGAGCTGCTTCACCATGTCGGTGAACGTGTTGCCGTTGGTGACCGGAACGCAGGGGGTGTCATCGTCTTCCCATGCCACAATCCGGACCACCCCCTTCGGACTACGGGCACGGTAGGCGTCGATATCGGCCTTGGTGAGGAGGGCTGCCGAGCCCTGCCAGTCACGATTGTCGGTGTCCCAGTAGTATGGGCCGCGCGAACGCTCCCCGGTGCAACCAAGTTGCTCGCTCTCGCCGCCGCTCTCCCCGTAGACATGGAACTCGTACTCAGGGTTTCCCTTGAGCCACCCTTCGTGGTCTTCCTCGAAATGGGTCGCCACGAGAAAGAGTCCACTGGGTGAGGGGACGAGTCCGCCACCGTCACTACCGCCTCCCTCCCCGCAGAAATCCCAGCAGAGCATGGCGTGGGCGGGGTTTCCGCCGGTGAAGTCGAACTCCTGCGGCACCAAGGCGATCACCGGGATTTCGGGGGGATGATCGGCGTCGAGCAGGATGCGCCGACCCGCGGCATCGAACGCGACCGGGCGTTCGCCATCGTGCTCGAGTGTCCCGACCAGGAACGCCTCGCCGCCCTGCCATGCCGCACGTTGTGCGGCCACCGGCAGGTAGATCTCGAGGCCGCGGGCGGCGTCGAGATCGGCGAGGAGGGTCGTCATGCGGCCATCACCCGCTGCCGCCAGGCGGGCCAGCAGTTGGCGATCGCCTGTGCGTGCCAGCGCCTGGAATTGCAATTTCCCCTCGGGGGCGTGCGACGCCGCGAACTTCGCGGCGAGATCGGCGCGGAGCGCCGGGTCGGCGAGGGCCACGGCGAGTCGCGCTGCCAGGCGTTCGCGAGCGGGGAGGGGGGCTGGGGCCGGCGATGAGGCGGCGGTGGGCGATGGAGTGGGGTGATCACTGCATGCCACGACGGTGGCGAGCAGCAGGATGGGAACAACGATGCGATGCAACATGGCGACCTCCGAAAATGCCGATGGACCGCAACGGACCGGGTGTCCGTCGCGGTCCAAGCATTTCCGCGGCGCGGCCGCGGCCGAGGTACCGACGAGCGCGGAAGGGGGCCGGGTTCTCGCTTCGCTACGCTTCCAGTCGCTCGAGTTGCTGCACGGCTTTCCGGATCGGGATCCAGGCCATGAGCATCATGACACTGGCGGCGACCGTGAGGGCCACCACCCCGCTCCGGTGGAGCGTCGCGCTGCCGGTCTCGCTCGTTTCGCGGAGATAGTCGACGACCGGCATCGCTTCGAGCACGATCACCGCGCCCAGCAACGCCAAGGCAAGCAGCATGAACACCAGTCCACCGAAGGACGTTGGTATCTGCGCCGCGTTCTCACTGTCATACTGTGGGTACAGGGTCCCAATGCCGAGTGCGAGGGCACTCACTGACATCGTGTAGCCCGCCACGGTGAGCACGCTCACCGTCATCATGAACGGCGACGCGCGCAGGATCGTGTTGGTGGTCAGCGTGAGCATGAGCGACAGGACCAGCAGGGGCAGCATGCCGACGAGGTACTTGCTGCGAAGCATCGCACGCGGATCGAGCGGCGAGGATCGAAGCAGCCACAGGAGGCGTCCCTCGAGGGACACCGAGGGAAAGATGAAGCGTGCCGCCACGGCCGCGATCACGAAGCCGGCGAGCCCCTGGTTCAGGAAGACGATGAGCGTGACCAGAAAGATCGGTACTTCCTCGCCGGTGAACAGCGGCAACGCCCGGATGTTGATCAGGTAGACTGCGATCAGCACGCCGAGCAGGATGAGCTGACTCCACTGGGTCGAGTCCCGGAAGAAGACCCGGAGATCCTTGAGGATGAATTCGCGGCGCATGGCGGGGACACCGGGCATCAGGTGACGCAGGCGCCGACTCCAGTCCTTGCCGCGCAGCGAGGTGTCGGCCCCCTCCTGCGCGCGCGAGTAGCCGCTGGCGTAGAGGCGCCGGTGCAGGGAGGCCCCGATGATCACGAACCCGCCAGCCGTCGTCCACAGCAGGGCCACCGGCAGCGGATCCCGCACGTGGGTCAGCCAGTTCATGATCATCGCCGCGGCCCACTCGGTGGGCAGCAGGGCGTGGGTCGGGGTCCGGAGGATCGCGATGAAATCGACCAGCGATTGGAACCCTTCGGGTCGAGCCAGTTGCTCGGGGCGGAGCAGGCGCAGGCCGAGCACGAGCGCACCCGCGGCGGCGATGGTCACGAGCCCCAGGATATCACGCGTGCGGCGCGCGGGGAAGATGTTGACGAGCAGCAGGGTCACGGCCGAGCCGATCACGCCCGGAATGATCACGAACGGGATGAAGGCCGCCAGCGCCACGAACGGGAAGAGTATCCCCCCCCCCCATACCACGCCGTAGGCGACGAGCAACGGCGCGGCGAGCAGGGCGACCATCCACGAGGAGTGGGCGATCGTCTCCGCGAGCTTCGCGAGATAGAGGCGGCCCCAGTCCACCGGGGAGCCGACCAGCATGTCGAGGTCGCGGGCCAGGAAAAAGGTGGACAGCGCGCTGACCAGATTGGAGAGCAGCAGGATCGAGCCGAAGGCGAGGAAGGCCATGCTGAGCAGCTTGCCCGCGAGCAACGGTCCGATCTCCGGCACGCCCTTGAAATACGTCACCGTACGCCAGGAGATGGCGAAGGCCGCGGCGATGAACGCCACGCCCGCCACACCCAGCAGCACGCCGCGGCCGCCCTGCGCGTCCCCGGCCGGGCGACGCAGGCGGGCAATCGCGCTCCGCCACTTCGGACTGGTGAGCGCGAGGAAGCTCGGCTGCCGGAACCTCGGGTGGTCAGCCAAGGACCGCATCCAGGTTGGGTTCGACATGTTCGCCGGTGAGCCGCAGGAAGAGGTCCTCGAGGCGGGCACCATCGCTGGCGGCCTGGTGTCGGAGTTCTTCGAGTGTGCCGATGGCCGCCATCTCGCCCTGGGCGATGATGCCGATCCGATCGCAGAACCCCTCGACGATATCGAGCGAGTGGGTGCTCATCAGGATGGTCCCGCCCTTGGCGACGAACGCGCGGAAGAGGGTGCGCAGCAACCGCGCACTCTTGGGGTCGAGGCCGACCGTCGGCTCGTCGACCACGATCACCTCGGGGCGATGCACGAACGCACTCGAGATGATCAACTTTTGCCGCATGCCATGGGAATACGATTCGGTGAGTTCGTCCTTCCAGCGTGTCAGCTCGAAGAGCTCGAGCAGTTCGTCGATGCGATGTTCGATCTCCGGACCATCCTGGCCGAACAGTGCCGCCGTGAACCGCAGGAATTCGGCGCCGGTCAGCTTGTCGTACACGAACGGCCGATCCGGGATGTACCCCAGTTTCGATTTGGCGCCGATCGGATCCTTGAGGAGGTTGATCCCGCCGATCTCGATCCGTCCGCTGGTCGGGGCGAGGATGCCGGCGATCATCCGGAGCGTGGTGGTCTTGCCGGCGCCATTCGGGCCGAGAAATCCAAACAGCTCGCCGCGGCCGATCTCGAGATCAAGGGACCTGACGGCCTCGAACTTCCCGTAGGTCTTGCTGACTTTCTGGAGGCGAATCACTGGGGCGTCCCTTCGCGGGCGGACAGGGTGTCGGTGAGCGTCCGGGTGAAACGTACGTCGGCCACCATCGGGAGGATATCGGCCGGGTGACTCGACCCCGCGGTGGCGAGCCGGATCATTCTGGCCGTCATCGGTTCGAGCGTGCGTGGCTCGATTCCAATCCACTGCCGGTCACCCGGTGACCAGCGTTCGACCCACGCATGTGAAAACAAGGTATCGGCGATCGGGGCGACTCCGATGACATATCGGGCTCGCCAGCCGTGAAGATGGAGCACCGCGACCACCAATCGGGCCAGCCCGTCCGGACGACCCCGGCCCGTCGCCAGGGTCCCCGCCGCATCAATCGGGGCCGCGGCCGCCGTGTCCACCCGGAATCGCCGCAGGCGGGCCGCGAGTCGGACGAAATCGCTTCCGGTGCCGGTCCGGAAGGAGTCGGCGAACGCAACCACCGCGGGATCCGATTCCTGGATCAATGGATCCTGCACCGTGGACGACGCCGGGGAGCGTCGTTCACGGTACGGGCCAACCACCAGCATGTCGCCCACTTGGGCACCGTCCAGATTGGCCCGCCGATACTCGATCCCCTCTCCGGCGAAGAGCTCGAGCCGTTCTGGCCCGACCCTGCGACCATTGCGCCGTGTCACGAGGAACGTTGCCACAGTATCGGCGGGTTCGGCCGCGTGCCCAGATTCGGTCCAGGGCTTGATGACAGGGAGGTCGGGAATGACGCTGGTCAAGTTGGTCGCCATGGTGCCCGGTCCGGCGGCCCGCACAATCAGGTCAAAGTCGGTTCGGACCCATCGAATCCCGAGCGGGTACTCAAGCCCGACCAAGCTGCCGCGGAGGCTCACCTGCATGATCAGCGGGCCCGCCGCACTTCGCACCAAAACGGTTCGCGCGGCCGCCGAGTCGAAATGCACCGCCGCCCAGACCGAACTCGTCCCGACCTGCATCGCGCTGTCGGCGAAGACGACCATGGTGTCGCGAGTCACGCGGTAATACGCATCTCCAGCCACCACCGGCCAGCCGGAGACGGTCGGAAGCTCCCTTACGGCGTCATCCCCGAGCGAGCCTGTGAGGGCCAACCGGTAGGGGGCGAGCGAGAGACTCGTCGGCAGCTCCCCCACAAGTTCTCCCCGGGCCACCACCTGATCGTTGTGGCTCATGACGGTTGTCCAGCCGGTTGCCCCTGCCTCCAGCAGGAGGTGCCGACGGAACCCCAGGATCCCATCCTGGCTCTCCACGCGCTCAAGTGTCAGGTCTGGGCTCATCCGGAATTCGGTCGTGCGGTTCGCCCGATTGACCGTGGTGTTGCCCGGAAGGTCGAGCGTGATCGTCTCGCGCACCCGGTATCCCGAGCGGAGCGTGTCCAGCGTCACACCAGCGATCCCGAGCGGTGCATCGCCAGCCATCACCTGGAACCACGAATCCCCTGGGCTCAGCCGGAGCGACGCTTCAGACCGGAGCAAGGCCGATTCGGTCCGATTTCCCGACCGGGTCGCCAGCCACACGACTGAGCCGCCCCACGCGATCAGGACGCCGATTGCGGCGATATAACGGGTGGATGGGCGCATATCGGCTCACATTGCAAGCCTCGGGCCGGGAGTCCGTCCGGCCGCGTGCGTTGCTCGGGGTTCGGTGCCCCCGGTACTGTTCCGGGCTATGGCAGAAGAGTTCCTGCAGGTTCGTGGTGCCCGCGAGCACAATCTCAAGAATATCTCGGTCCAAATTCCACGGGACCGACTGACGGTGATCACGGGGCTCTCCGGCTCCGGGAAATCGTCGCTGGCCTTCGATACCATCTACGCCGAAGGACAACGACGGTATGTGGAGTCGTTGTCGGCGTATGCCCGCCAGTTCCTCGGCCTCATGGAGAAGCCCGATGTCGACGCGATCGAGGGGCTCTCGCCGGCCATCTCGATCGAACAGAAGACCACGGGCCATAATCCGCGGTCCACGGTCGGCACTGTCACCGAGATCTACGACTACATGCGCCTCCTCTGGGCGCGTGCCGGCATTCCGCATTGCCCGAACGATGGCGCCCCGATCACACGATCGAGCGCCGGTCAGATCGCCGACACCATTCTTGGCTGGCCCGAGGGTACCCGCATCGAGCTGCTCGGCCCAATGGTCCGCGGGCGCAAGGGCGAGTTTCGCGACCTGTTCGACGACCTCCAGCAGCAGGGCTTCGTGCGCGTCCGCGTCGACGGCGAGACCCATGAGCTCGGCGCCGTCCCCAAGCTCGGTCGTCGCCAGAATCACGACATCGCGGTGGTGGTCGACCGACTCGTCGTGCGCGAGAGCGACCGCGGGCGACTGGTCGACTCGATCGAAACCTCGCTACGCGTCGCCGATGGCGTGGTCGAGGTGCTGCGCCATACGACACGCCCGAAGGCGCAAACGTCACGCCTCTTCAGCGAGCGTTTCGCCTGTCCGGAGTGCGGACTCTCGCTCGCGGAACTCGAGCCGCGCCAGTTCTCGTTCAACTCGCCATTCGGCGCCTGTCCGGAGTGCCACGGGGTCGGCACATCCCGAATCCCGAGCCTCGAACTCGTGCTCGGTGACAGTCGGATCTCGATCCTTGAGGGCGTGGTCCTCCCTTGGGGCGAACCAAGCGGCTATCTCCGCAAGGTGGTGCTGCCCACGCTGGCTCGGGCCTTCAAGTTCGAGCTCAACGCGCAGTGGCAAGAGCTGCCGGAGCGTGTCCGTGAGATCCTGCTCTACGGCGCGCCGGGCAAGACGCTCTCGTTTGTCGCCGAGGGTGGCAAGGGTCGGGTGGTCGAGGGCGAGTGGGAAGGCATCCTCGCGCATGTCGCGAATCGGTGGCGCGAATCGTCCAGTGACGCGGTGCGCAACGAGCTCGAGGCTTACATGGTGGAGCAGCCGTGTCCGGCTTGCCATGGGGATCGCCTCAAGCCCGAGTCGCTCGCGGTCCTCATTCATGGCGCCAGTATCGGCAAGGTCGTCGCCCTGCCGGTTGACGAGGCCGTGGCTTTCTTCGAGTCGATCCCGACCGGGCGCGGCAAGGCCGGCGCCATCGATCCGGAGATCGCCGGCCCGATTCTCAAGGAAGTGGTCGAACGCCTCCGCTTCCTCTCCGATGTCGGACTCGAGTACCTGACCCTCGGCCGCGGGGCAGGGACGCTGTCAGGCGGCGAGACACAACGGATCCGTCTCGCCACCCAGATCGGCTCCCGCCTGGTCGGGGTGCTCTACATCCTCGATGAGCCGAGCATCGGCCTGCACCAGCGCGACAACGAACGACTCCTCGACACGCTGCGGGAGCTGCGCGATCTCGGCAACACCGTCATCGTCGTCGAGCACGACGAGGACACGATTCGCGCCGCCGACCACATCATCGACCTTGGCCCGCGCGCCGGGCGATTCGGGGGTGAAGTGATCGCCGAAGGCACGATCGACGACATCCTCGCCAGCCGGGATTCGCTCACCGCCAGGTATCTGCGCGGTGAACTCCGGGTGCCGGTCCCCGCGGTGCGACGCGTGCCGGATCGGACGCGGCGCCTTCGGGTGATCGGGGCACGCGCCAACAACCTTCGCAACCTGACCGTGGATATCCCGCTCGGGCTGTTCGTCGCGGTGACCGGCGTCTCCGGATCGGGCAAGTCGACGCTTGTCACCGACATCCTGTACCAGTCGCTGGCACGCCACCTCTACCG
This sequence comes from Gemmatimonadota bacterium, assembly GCA_039933845.1. Classification (GTDB taxonomy): domain Bacteria; phylum Gemmatimonadota; class Gemmatimonadetes; order Gemmatimonadales; family GWC2-71-9; genus Palsa-1233. The sequence goes on along the minus strand of JBDTNH010000037.1, from coordinate 6,741 downwards.
GGCCCGCGTGCTCCCTGGCGAGCACGATCGTGTCGAGGGGATGGATCTGCTCGACAAGGTCATCGAGATTGATCAGTCACCGATCGGGCGGACACCTCGCTCGAACCCCGCGACCTACACCGGCCTGTTCACGCCAATTCGCGAACTGTTCACGCAACTCCCCGAGGCGAAGATCCGGGGCTACGGACCCGGGCGGTTCTCGTTCAACGTCAAGGGTGGCCGTTGCGAGTCGTGCCAGGGCGATGGCCTCGTCAAGATCGAGATGCACTTCCTGCCGGACGTGTACGTGCCGTGCGAAGTCTGCAAGGGACGTCGGTACAATCGCGAGACGCTCGAGGTGCGCTACAAGGGCAAGAGCATTGCCGATGTGCTCGACCTGACCGTGGCCGACGCACTCGACTTCTTCCATGCGCAAAACCGCATCGCCGATCGACTCGAGTTGCTCAACGATGTCGGGCTCGGCTACCTGCATCTCGGCCAGGCCGCGACCACCCTCTCGGGTGGTGAGGCGCAGCGCGTCAAGTTGGCGACCGAACTCGCCAAACGTGATACCGGACGCACCCTCTACATCCTGGACGAGCCGACCACCGGCCTGCACTTCGAGGATGTGCGTCTGCTGCTCGAAGTCCTGCATCGACTGGTCGCGAAGGGAAACAGTGTGGTGGTGATCGAGCACAATCTCGACGTGATCAAGACCGCTGACTGGGTGCTGGATCTCGGGCCCGATGGCGGTATCCGGGGGGGGGCGGTGGTCGCCGAAGGTTCGCCGGAGACGCTCACCACCATTCCGGCGAGCCACACCGGTCGCTTTCTGGCGCGGGCCCTCGCATGACGGGTGTCACACTGGACGCGCTCCGACCCGCGTTTGCCTCGCAGTACCGCCTCGAGCGCGAGCTCGGCCGCGGCGGCATGGGCGTGGTGCTCCTCGCCCGGGAGCTGATGCTTGACCGACTGGTGGCGATCAAGGTCCTGCCACCGACACAGGCCAACGACGCTGACACGCGCGAGCGTTTTCTGCGCGAGGCCCGCACCGCGGCCCAGCTCTCCCATCCGAACATCGTGCCGATCTTCCGCGCCGATGAGCTGGGTGGTGTGGCGTTCTTCGCCATGGGGTACATCGATGGTGAGACCGCGGCCGATCGGCTGGCCGCACGGGGCGCGCTCCCCCCCGCCGACGTGGTGCGCATCGTGCGCGAGGTCGCCTGGGCGCTGGCCTATGCCCATGCACGCGGCGTGACACATCGCGACATCAAACCCGAGAATATCATGATCGAGCGCAGCAGCGGCCGCATCATGGTGACCGACTTCGGGATCGCGCGCGACAGTCGCGCGACCGGAATGACCGCCGAGGGGATGATCCTCGGTTCGGTGCACTACATGGCGCCGGAACGGGTCGCGGGCGGCGAGTGCGATGGTCGTGCCGATCTCTACTCGCTCGGGGTTGTGGCGTATCAGCTCCTCTCCGGCCAGCTGCCGTTCGACGCACCTCAGGCATCCGCCGTGCTCCTGATGCAGGCCACGCGGCCAGCGCCGCCGCTCGCCGAGCGGGCGCCCGCCGTGCCCGCCGCACTCGCGACCGTGGTCGATCGCTGCCTCCGGAAGGATCCGGCCGAGCGGTATGCCACGGGCGAGTTGCTCGCCGACGCGCTCGATGCGGCGCTGCAAGAGGTCGAGAGTGGTCCGCAGGCGACGCCCGAACGAATCCTGGGCGAGCCGGCCGCCAAGGCCGTGTGGCTCCGGGCGGCTCAACTGCAGGCCGACGCCTCGCGCCGAGTGCGCGAACGCACCGCACAGGCCGAAGAATTTGCGACCGGACTCAACGCGGCGCAGCCGACCTCGGGGTACCGACTCGGGGATGTGGAAGCCGCCGCCGTGGAGGCCGGCATCGGCGAGGAGTTTGTCCAGCTCGCACTTGCGGAGTTGCCCGACGACGAAGCCGCCCTGCCGGCCGCGCACGAGGCAGGCGGCTCGCGCGTGGAACGGTTCGTCCTCGGCAACGTCGAGCAGTCGCTCCGGGTGTCGCGGATCATCGAAGCGAGCCCGCGTGCCGTGCTCGAATCGGTCGGCCGCATCCTTCCCGGGCCGCCGTACTCGTTGCTGTTCCGCGATACCGTGGGCGGTCATCCGCTCGATGGGGGTGTGCTCACCTTCAGCAGCAAGGAGATGAGCATGGGCGACTACATGAGTAGTGCAGGTGGGTTCAACATGCTGCGCTACCACCTGTCCAACGTCGGCGCATCGCTCCTCAGGGTCACGCTGCACGGCGTGCCTGGCGACACCGGCAAGTGCGAGCTGGTGGTCACCACCGATCTCCGGAAAGGGATCGGCAAGAACGCCCGACTCGGGCTCTGGATCGGCGGACTGACGTCCAGCATGGGGGCCAGCGCGGGGCTGGCGGCGAGTGCGATGGCCACACACGGTGCAGCGCTGGTGATGATCCCCGTCGCCGTCGGTGTTCTCGGTGCCCTGGGCTTCGGCTCGGTAGGCGTGATGCGGCTCGCCTTCCGACACGGCGTGAAGAAGGCCCGCCAGGAACTCGAACATCTGATCGACGCGGTGCACGGCGATGCCCGGTCCCAGGATGTCTTCGGGGCGCCGTGGAACGGGCAGCGGCCACCCAGCGGCTTGCCGCACGGTGGCGCGCACACGGGGTAGATTGCCTCTTGGCTTCAACAGGAGGGGCAGTGATGCAACTCGAGGAGATCATCGAGGTCCTCAGCTTCGCCAGCGGGAATGAGCTGGCCGTGCGCCTCGAGCTGGAGGACGGCTCCGAAGTGGTTGGTGTGCCATCCTCCGTGGACCTCCATCCGACCGCACACGAGGTCTTCCTGATGCCCTCCGGCAACGACCAGACCGAGATCGGAATCTCGATCCACGCCATCACTCTCGCGGAATTGCGCTGACCCATGGTCTCTCTTCTCGACATCATCGGACCGGTCATGGTCGGGCCATCGTCCTCGCACACCGCCGGGGCCTGCCGACTCGGGTTGATCGCGCGTGCACTGGTGGGCGGCACACCCGAGCGGGCGAAGGTCGAGTTGCACGGCTCGTTCGCGCGGACCGGCGTCGGGCACGGCACCGACCGGGCCATCGCCGGCGGACTGCTCGGCTACCAGCCCGATGACGAGCGGCTGCGTGAGTCACTCGTGGCCGCCGAGGCGGAGGGCCTCGCGATCACCTTCGAGAACATCAAGCTGCGCGGCGAAGTGCACCCGAACACCACGCGCATCACCGTCTGGCGCGGTGGCAAGCAGGCCGTGCTCACCGGGTCCTCGCTCGGCGCTGGTCGGATTCTCGTCACGGCCATCGACGGATTCCCGGTGGACGTCACGGGGAGCTACACGACGCTGGTGCTCGTGGCCCACGATGAGCCGGGGATCGTGGCGCAGGTCGCCACCGCGCTGGCGACAGAGCAAGTAAACCTCGCAACCATGCGCGTCTCGCGCCGACAAAAGGGCGGCGATGCGATCCATATCTACGAGCTCGACTCCCCCCCGCTGGAGGGGGCGATCGAGCGTATCCTCGCGCTCAAGGCCGTCAAGACCGCGCGCGTGATCGAGCGGGTGTCCTGATGGTGGAATCACTCATTGAGGCGGTCGAGGCCGCCGAGGCCGAAGGCATCTCCATCGGCGAGTATGCACTCCGAAGCGAGGCCGCCGAAGGACTCCGCACTCGTGAGGAGGTGGAGGCCGGATTGCTCCGGGCCCTCAACGTGATGCGATCCGCGGTGGAGCGCGGGCTCAAAGGCGATGTCTTCTCCGTCTCGGGGCTCGTCGGCGGCGATGCCGCAAAGATGGCGGCCAGCGAAGGACCGCTCCGTGACACGCCATTCACCGCCGCGATTGCGGCGGCCCTCGCCGTGCAAGAGGTGAACGCCGCGATGGGTGTGATCGTCGCCGCGCCCACCGCCGGCGGAGCTGGGGTGCTCCCGGGCACCCTCCTGGGCCTTGCCAAATATCACGGCAGCTCCGACGAGGATCTGGTCCGGGCGCTCGCCACGGCAGGACTGGTGGGTGGGGTGGTTGCCGTGCGCGCGTCCCTCTCCGGCGCCGAGGGAGGCTGCCAGGCCGAGACAGGTGCTGCCGCTGGGATGGCCGCCGCGGCCGGTGTCGAGATGCTGGGCGGCACACCTCGCCAAGCCATGCACGCCGTCGCCCTCACCATGCAGGGTACCCTCGGCCTCGTCTGCGATCCGCTGGGAGGACTGGTCGAAGTCCCCTGCGTCTATCGCAATGCCACCGGAGCCGCGATGGCGCTGGCCGGGATCGAGATGGCCCTGGCGGGCGTCGGCTTCCCGATTCCGGTCGACGAGGTGATCGACACGATGGGACAGATCGGCCGAGAAATGGACGTCCGGTACCGGGAGACCGCCGGTGGCGGGCTCGCCGCGACGCCGACCGGCCGAAAGCTCGCCAAGGAGCGCCTGGTCCAGCTCAAGCCACGGGCCAAGTAACGACCGTTCCCGACTGAAACATCCCGGCCCAAGGCGCCGTACAGTACGCCAATCCGTACCCTTGGAGCGCTTCCGTGGAAGACATTCTGGCCATCACGTTCCTTTTCGGAGGCGGTTCCCTCTTCCTCCTGGCGATCTCGCCGGTCGGCAAGGCGGTCGCCGATCGGATCCGCTTCGGTCGGCAGGCCTTGCCGAGCCAGCCGCTGGACGAGGGCGTCTACGACGAACTGGATCGCCTCCGGGTCGAGATGAATGAGGTCCACGAGCGTCTCGACTTTGCGGAGCGGTTGCTGGCCGAGAAGTCCTCATCCGAGGAGCGTACCTGATGGGATCGAAATTCTCGAAGCTTGTTGCCATGCTGATGGTGATCACCATGCTGGGTATGGGGATCGGCTTCATGGTCTTCCTGCTCGACCAGGTCATCCGCAACGGCATGGAGGGCGTGATCCTCGGCATGGCCGGACTCGGCGGCGTGTCGTGGATCCTCTTCCGCGGGCCGGTGGGCAAGGCGTTGGCCAACATGCTTGAGGGCACGAGTAGTGGCAGAGAAGATCCGATGCTCGGCATGCGCGTTGCCGATATCGAAGACCGCCTGCAGGAAATCTCGCTCGAGACGCAGCGGATGACCGAGCTCGAGGATCGGCTCGATTTCGCGGAACGGCTGCTGACGCGCCATGGCGAGCCGGACGGTCCACGATGAGCCGCGACGGTGAGGTATCAACGTCGACCTTCTTCGGCCTGGTCGCCGGGGCGGGCGTCTTGATCCTGTGCGGATTGATCGCGGTCACCGCGATACTCGGTCCACCGGCGATCCCGATCTGGGGTAGCGTGGCCGTCTTTGGATGGCTCACCTCGAAGGGGCCCGTCGGCCACGCGGTCGCCGATCGACTCCGTGGTGGACCCGAGCACGCCGGACCCGGTGAGGCACCCGAGGAGGTGTACGCCGAACTCGACGAGCTCCGGACCCGGATGCTGGAGATGGAGGAGCGTCAGGATTTCTCGGAACGACTGTTGGCCGAGAAGAAGCACGCTCCAATGTCGGAGGAAGGAGCATCCAATGGCGGATCGTGACAAGAACGAGTGGATCACCGGCGCGTTCATCGGCCTCGGCCTTGCCGGCTTGGGGCTGGGCGGCGGCCTCGCGGCGGCCTCCGCCACGATGGGCCCTCCGGCAATCGCCGTCTGGGGCATCGCCTTCGTCATGGTGGCGGCGATCGTCAGATCACCTGTCGCCGCGGCGTTCGCGAAGCGGCTTTCGGAGCGCGGGGCCGACGAGACCGCGGTTCCCGATGAGGTGTATGGCGAGTTGGATGAACTGCGCACCCGGGTCCTCGAACTGGAGGAGCGGCAGGATTTCTCAGAGCGGATGCTCACCACGAAGGCGCGCGAGGCCGAACAAGCCTGACTCTTTGGACGCCCCATGCGGGGGCACTACGTTTCCCGACGCAACCCCGGGTCACCGGGCCTTTAAGGAGTGGCAATGACCACGAAGGAAGACATCGAGGCATGGCTCGACCGGATGGAGTTGTCGGTCGAATCCATTGCCGATGACATCTGGCTGCTGCGCACCGAGAGTGGCACCGAGCTGGCCGTGAATTTCGCGCCTCCGCTCGTGGTGCTGCGGACTCGTGTGCTGCAGCTGCCGAGCGATCCGCTCCGGGCCGGTGCGCTCTGCCGGATGCTGCTCGAGTTCAACGCACGCGACCTGATCCACGGCTCGTACGGCGTGGAAGGGGACCATGTGGTGCTCACCGATTCGCACGACCTGACCGATCTTGATTTCTCGGAGTTCGAGGCGAGCGTTGATTCGCTCACCCTCGCACTCGCTTCCCACGCCAGCAGTCTGGCGCCGTACGGAGAGGGGTGAGCAGCCATGGGCATATTTGATCGCTTCGCGACGATGCTGAAGTCCAACATCAACGAGCTGATCTCCCGGGCCGAGAATCCCGAGAAGATGCTCAATCAGCTCATCACCGACATGCGTGGTCAGCTCGACAAGGCACGCCAGCAGGTGGCCCAGGCCATCGCCGACGAGAAGAAGCTCGAGGCCGATGCCGCGTCCATGAAGAAGCAGGCGGAGGATTGGGAGCGTCGCGCGATGCTGGCGGTGCAAGAGGGTCGGGACGACCTCGCCAAGCAGGCGCTGATGCGCTACAACGAGGCCCTGCAAGGTGCGCAATCCCTCCACGAGACGTGGGTCAAGAGCAAGACCGAGACCGAGGCGCTCAAGCACTCGCTCCGCCAGCTCAACGACAAGATCGAGGAAGCCAAGCGCAAGAAGAACATCC
>JBDTNH010000036.1:0-22519 GCA_039933845.1 Gemmatimonadota bacterium | reverse complement strand
GACGCTCGAGAACGAGCTGATCACGGTCGAGATCCTGCCCGAGGTCGGCGGCAAGATCTGGGGTGCCACCGTCAAGAAGACCGGCCACGAGTTCATCTACAAGAACAAGGTGCTCAAGTTCCGGAACATCGCACTCCGCGGACCGTGGACCTCGGGTGGCGTCGAGTTCAACTTCGGCGTGGTCGGCCACACGCCATCGACCGCGACACCGGTCGACTATGTCACCCGCCAGAACGACGACGGCAGCGTCAGTTGCATCGTTGGCATGATGGACCTGCCATCACGCACCGAGTGGCGCGTCGAGATCCGACTCGAACCCGCTCGCGCGGCGTTCGAGACCAATGTCAGCTGGAGCAACCCGACCACCTTCGAGCAGCCCTACTACAACTGGATGACCGGCGCAGCACCCGCCGCCCAGGACCTCCGCATGACGATCCCGGGGACCACCTTCCTCGGCCACCCCGGTGACGCACACCCCTGGCCGATCGACAGCACTGGTCGCGACCTCGCCAACTACCGCGAGAACAACTTCGGCGACAACAAATCGTATCATGTGGTCGGTGAACTCGCCGACTACTTTGGCGGCTACTATGCCAAGACCGGTCGTGGCTTCGGACACTGGGCGCCCGCCGTCGATATGCCGGGCCAGAAGCTCTGGCTCTGGGCGCTGTCGCGCTCCGGCGGTATCTGGGAAGACCTGCTCACCGATACTGACGGCCAGTATGTCGAGTATCAGGCCGGCCGCATGCTGGTGCAGTACACCCCGACCAGCGCGGTGACGCCGATCAGCGATGTCGGCTTTGACCCGGGACGGACCGATCGCTGGTCCGAGAGCTGGTTCCCACTCGAAGGGACCGGCGGACTCACCGCCGCGTCGCGGGCCGGCGCGATCGATGCGCGCGTCGTGAACGACACCCTCCGGGTCGGTATCACCGCATTCAGCCGGAGCATCGACACACTCCGCGTCTACTCGCGCGATGGTATCCGACTCTCGCTCCCGTTGAATCTCGAGCCGCTCGTCCCCTCTCTCCACGCACTGCCGTGGTCACCCGCCTGGGGCACCCGATTCCGCATCGAGCTCGGGCGCCTTGGGATCGACTATTCATCCGACCCGCTGGACCGTACGCTCGCACGTCCATGGCAGACCGATACGTTGGCACGCCCGTCCATCCCCGACGCCGATCTGTGGGCCGATTCCGCCCGTCAACTCGCCCTCGGCCGCCACTATCCCGAGGCCCGCGGCGCCTACACCAAGGTGCTTGGCATCTCGGCATGGAATCGTGCCGCGTTGCTGGGGCTGGCCGACCTCGAGCGACGACGTGGCAGGTACAGCGAAGGACTGGAGCTGGCGAAGCGCGCGCTGCAACTCGACGCCTATAGTCCCGAGACCAACTTCGTGGCGGCGAACCTCTATCGCGCACTCGGTGTCAATGCCGACGCAATCCTCGCCTACGGCTTCGCCGCGCGCTCGCCGCTCTATCGCGTTCCAGCGAACATCGCCCTCGCCGAGATGGCGCTGGCGCACGGCGACGCCGAGGCGGTGCGGCGGCATGCCGATCGAGCGCTCGCTGGGGATCGCGACAACCTACCGGCCCGCGAACTGCTCGCCATCCTGGCACGTCGGGAGCACGACACCGCGACCGCCGAACGGCTCCGAAGCGAGATGCTGGCGATCGACCCGTTGCATCACTTCGTCGCGGCGGAGCAATTCCTCGAGTCACCGACCGAAGCCGGCGCCCGGGCGCTACGAGACGGGATCCGGGGAGAATACCCCACCCAGGTCGTGCTCGAACTGGCGATCGGCTATGCGCGCCGTGGTGCGCGGGATGATGCGATTCTGGTGCTCAACGCCGCGGACGGACCGATCGCACGCGCATGGCACGCATGGCTCCCGGCGTTGCATGCCCGCCTCGAGGGATCGGCCGAGCTCGCCTTCGCGTTTCCCTACCGCCCAGAGACGTTGCCGGTACTCCAGTGGGTCATCACGCAGAACCCGCACTGGTCTTGGCGCTATCTCCTCGCGCTCAACCTCTGGGCACTCGATCGCGCCGACGAGGCCGCCGTCGTGATGGCGAGCATCGAGGGCATCGACAACGCCAATGCGCTTGCCACCCGCGCCCTGCTGCTGGAACGCGAGCGCGGAACCGATCCGTTGCCCGACCTTCGCCGAGCCACTGAGATGGACCCGTCCGATCGGATGCTGCGGGTGCGATTGGTCGACGCGCTCGAGTCTCGGGGCGAGTGGGCATCGGCGGTTACCGTCACCACCGAAGCGCTCCGCACGTTCCGCCAGGACTTCGTGCTCGAGCTCCTGCAGGTGACTGCACTGCTTCAACTCGACCGCGCGACCGAGGCGATCCGCGTGCTCGACCGAATCCAGGTGCTGCCCTCGGAGCATGCCCGCGAGAGCCATCATCTCTGGCAGCAGGCTCACGCCATGGTAGCGCTCGATGCCCTCGAGCGGCGCCGGTACGGGGACGCGCGGACTCACCTCGAGCGCGCCCTCACCTGGCCAGAGCATCTCGGCCAAGGCAAGCCCTATGAACCGGACGAGCGGCTGGTGGCGTACCTTGAGGCCGTCGTCGCGGCGCGCTCGGACCCCGGCACCCCGATCACCGTCGCGCCGCCCGTCTTCACCAATGCCATCGATGCCCGACTCGTCCGGCGAGCCCAGGAGCTGGCCCCATGATGCTGACCCTGCCCTTTGCCGTGCTCACCACGCTGCTCGGTGTGCACGCCGACACCACGACGCGCGCCACCCTGCTCTACCGGGCACCGGCGATCTCGAACGTCATCGACGGTGTGCGCTGGGAGGCCGGCAACTGGGAGCCGATGCTCGCGGCCGGACTGAAGGGCGAGTCCTGGGGGAATCATCGCGCCGTGGTGACACTCGAGCACCAAACCGCGGATCCCGTGGTCGTCACGATCCCGTGGCGTCGTCACGACGCGCATCCGGAGCAGAAGGCGATTGTCGTCGTCGATGCGACGACCGGCAAGGCGGTGAACAGCGCGCCGCTCCACATCGACAACGTCAGCGGCGAGATCCTCTTCCAACCGGTTGCTGGTCACGCCACCTATCACGTCTACTACATGCCGTGGGTCTCGAGCGGCGGCTACTACCCCAAGGTGACATATCCGGCCAGCATGACACCGTCCGATTCGACCTGGATCAAGGCGACGATGTCACGCAAGCCAACCGCGCTGGCACGGGCACGCACCACGGCACTCCAGTCGGTGAATGATTTCCACTCCTTCTTCCCGATGGAAGTGATCGCCACGCCCGACGAGACCGCGCGGTTCCGGAGCGCAGCCGGTGGCGACTGGGCCGTGGTCACCGAGCATCGTGACTTCCCGATTCGGATGAAGGACTTCATCCCGGCGCACTGGGCCGGTCGAAAGGCCCCCAGCACTCTCACCAGTCGAGCGCTCCGCGGCGAGTCGTTCACCTTCCAGGTCGGGGTGGTGGCGGGCACCACCTCACTCGACTCGCTCAGCGTCCGGTTCGAGGGATTCCCCACCCGCGTACAACGTGCACTCACCTGCTTCAACTGCAGCGGCGTCGATGAGAACGGAAAGCCCTTCACCAAGTCCGTCTCCGTGCCGGCGGGTCAGGTGCAGGCGCTCTGGGTCGGTTGGCTCGTCCCGGACGACATGCCGACGGGCCCCGTGACTGGCCGCGTCGTGGTGCAGCCCAAGGGTGGTGTCGCTCGCCATGTGACGGTGACCATCGTTGTGGGCGCCGACCAGGCCGTGAATCACGGTTACGATGAGCCCGACCTGATGACCCGACTCACCTGGCTCAACTCGACGGCGGGGAGCGACACGTCGTTGGTGCTCGCGCCGTTCACACCTGTCAGCGTGCGGTCGCACCAACTCGGGGTCCTGGGGCGCCGAGTGGTGCTGGGCGACAACGGGTTCCCGGCGCGGATCGAGAGCGATTTCACGGAGGGTGGCATCATTGCCGAAGGCCGAGCGCTCCCGGTACTCGCGAGACCGATCGACCTTCGGGTGATTCGGAACGGCGCACTCGAGCCGATGACGAATACGGCCTTCGAAGTGCAGCAGCCGGCGCGCAGCGCGGCGGCGTGGCAGGTCGATCGCCGCTCCGACAAGATCGCCATGCATGTCGAGGGTCGGATGGAATACGATGGCATGATGGCATATCGGATCAAGGTGACGGCGCTCGACAACATCAGCGTCGACGATATCGAGCTCCCGATCCCGCTCAACCCCGCCGCGGCAACCTACATGCTCGGCCTCGGCCGGAAAGGTGGCCTCACTCCCGACTCGCTCGATTGGAGCTGGGATGTCACCCGCCATCAGGAGGGCGCCTGGCTCGGTGGCGTCGACCGCGGCCTGCAGTTTGTGCTCCGCGACGACAACTATCAGCGCCCCCTCAATACCAACTTCTATCAGAACCAACCCCTCCGCTTGCCCGAAGCCTGGGTCAACGGCGGCAAGGGCGGGATCCGGATCAGCCACGAGCTGACATCGGTCCAGGTCGTCGCCCACTCGGGGCCGCGCCAGATGGCACAGGGCGACACGCTCCAGTTCGACGTCCGGTTCCTGATCACCCCGTTCAAGCCGATCGACACCGGGACCCACTTCCGGACCCGGTTCGTCCACCAGTACGTGCCGGTCGACAGTGTGCGCGCCTGGGGCGGCACGGTGGTGAACATCCACCACGCCAACGCGATCAATCCCTATATCAACTATCCCTTCTTCAACCTCGAGGCGCAGAAGGCCTATATCGACGAGGCCCATGCCAAGGGGATCAAGGTCAAGCTCTACGATACGATCCGGGAACTGACCTACCACGCCCATGAACTGTTCGCGCTCCGAAGCCTCGGTGACGAGATCCTCAACGATGGTACGGGGGGGGGACACTCCTGGCTGCAGGAACACCTGGGCGGCAACTATCACTCCGCCTGGCACGCCTACGGCGTCGACGACGCTGCGATCCTCGACAAGGGGACCTCACGCTGGACCAACTACTACATCGAGGGACTCGCGTGGCTCGGCCAGCACCAGGATATCGATGGCCTCTACCTCGATGATATCGCCTTCAGCCGCGAGACGGTCAAGCGGATCGTCGCCGTCCTGCAGGCCGCCCGGCCGGAGGTGGTGATCGACCTCCACTCGGCGAACCAGTTCAACCCGAACGATGGCTTCATCAACAGCGCCATGCTCTACATGGAGCACTTCCCCTACCTCTCCCGCCTCTGGTTCGGGGAGTATTTCGACTACAGCTCACCGCCGCCCTATTGGATGACGGAGGTGTCCGGACTGCCGTTCGGACTGATGGGCGAGATGCTCCAGGATGGCGGTCAGCCATTCCGTGGGCTGGTCTACGGCATGACCGCGCGGCTGTATGGTGACACCGACCCGCGACCGGTCTGGCAGATGATGGATGCGTTTGGCATCGACCGGAGCCGAATGAGGGGATACTGGTTGAACGCACCACCGGTGACGACGGGCAATGATGCCGTCCGGGCCACGGCCTACGTGCGCGATGACCGAATTCTCGTGGCCGTCGGCTCGTGGTCGGATCAGGATGAGACCGTCACGCTCCGGCTCGACCCGGCCCTCACTCAGGGATGGGGTGCCATGCGAGCGACCGCCCCGGCCGTGGCGGGAGTGCAGCCAGGCGGAGCGGTCGATCTGTCACGGGTCGTCGTGCCCGCGAAGCAGGGGGTGTTCGTGGTGATCGAGAAGCGATAGACGGGCTACTCGTCGTCGTCGTCGTCGCCGAATGAGAAGTCACCGTCGTCGTCATCATCGTCGTCCGAGTCCTCGTCGTCGTCCGAATCCTCGTCGTCCGAGTCCTCGTCTTCGTCGTCGTCATCGAAGTCGAAGTCCTTCTCCTCGTTCTCGTCGTCCTCATCCAACCGCCGCTTCATGACGAGCACTTGATCTTCCTCGAGCGTAGCCTCGAGGGACGCCTCCCACGCCGACATGGAAACCTCCGTGATTCCGAGTGTGATGATCATGGCGCGTCGGCGACCCGGTTCGCCGCGCGTTGTGCCTTCTTGCGTTCATGCAACAGGAGCTGCCGCTTGCGGAGCCGGATGTTCTCCGGCGTCACCTCGATCAGCTCGTCTTCCTCGATGTACTCCAGTGCATACTCCAGCGTGATTGCCCGCGGGGTCTCGAGCTGGATGTTCTCGTCCGTCGCCGTGGTCCGCATGTTCGTGAGCTTCTTCTCCTTGCCCACGTTGACATCCATGTCGCCTGGGCGGGAATTCTCGCCGACGATCATGCCCTCGTAGACCTGCTCACCGGGACCGACGAACAACTGCGCCCGCTCTTGCAGGTTGTTGAGCGCGAATCCCACAACGGCCGTCTCGCGATCGGCAACCAGCACCCCCCGCTTTCGGCCCGACATCGGACCCGCCCACGGACCGTACTCGAGGAACCGGTGGTTCATCATGCCGGTGCCGCGGGTGTCGGTCAGGAACTCCGACCGGTAGCCGAACAAGCCGCGGGCCGGGATCTTGAACGTCAGGCGTACCATGCCCTGCCCCGGGTTCCGCATCTCGATCATTTCGGTGCGACGCGGTCCCAGTTTCTCCATGACGACACCCATATACTCCTCGGGCACATCAATCGTCAACTCCTCATACGGCTCGAGGCGTTCGCCACCGGGACCCTCGTGCAGGATCACCCGGGGCCTGGAGACCTGGAACTCGAATCCCTCGCGCCGCATCGTCTCCATCAGGATGCCCAGATGCAGCTCACCGCGACCGCTCACGGAGTGCGTGTCGGGAGAGTCCGTCGGCTCGACCCGGAGCGCCACATTGCGCTCAAGCTCCTTGAAGAGCCGATCGCGGAGCTGCCGCGAGGTGACGTACTTCCCCTCGCGCCCGGCAAAGGACGAGTTGTTGACGATGAAGTCGACCGAAATCGTCGGTTCCTCGACCGCGATGCCCAGCAGCCGCTCCGGCGTGTCGAGCGCGGCGAGCGTCTTGCCGATCTCGATGCCCTCGAAGCCAGCCAGGGCCACGATCTCACCGGCACTGGCTTCCTGTACTTCGATCCGATGCAGACCATCGAAGGTGTAGAGCTTGGTCACCCGGGCGCGGTCGATGCCGACCTCGCCCGTCATGATCCCCGGCTCACCGAGCGGAAGCAGCGCGACCTGATCGCCGACGTGGATGCGACCACGCTCGATCTTGCCGATCGCGATACGCCCAAGGAAGTTCGAGAAGTCGAGCGTCGAGATCAGCATCTGGAACGGCGCCTCGGGATCACCCGTGGGCGCCGGGACGGTGTCGAGAATCGTCTGGAAGAGCGGGTCGAGCGATGTGCCCGGCACTTTGAGATCGTGGGTCGCGAGGCCCTGCCGACTGACGGTGTAGAGGAACGGGCAGTCGAGCTGGGCATCAGTCGCATCGAGATCGAGGAACAGAGAGAGCACTTCATCGTGGACCCGCATCGGCTCGGCGTCAGAGCGGTCGATCTTGTTGATCGCCACGATCGGCTGGTGACCCAGCGCCAGCGCCTTCCGCGTGACGAACCGCGTCTGGGGCATCGGTCCTTCGGCGGCATCGACCAGGATCAGCACGCCATCGACCATCCGCAGCACGCGCTCGACCTCGCCACCGAAGTCGGCGTGGCCGGGGGTGTCGACGATGTTGATCTTGACCCCACCCCACATGATCGCCGTGTTCTTGGCCAGAATCGTGATACCCCGCTCCTTCTCGAGCGGGTTGGAGTCCATGACGCGCTCGTCGACCTGCTGGTTCAGGCGGAACGCGCCAGCCTGACGAAGCATCTGGTCGACGAGGGTGGTCTTCCCGTGGTCAACGTGGGCAATAATGGCGATGTTACGGATCTGCACCTGGGTACGGCCTTTCAGCGAGCCACCATGGCTCAAGGGCGCCATATATATGGGACACCCCCACCCACCGCAAGGCGTGTCGGTCCACAGGCTGAAGCCTGGGCTCGGCTTTGGGAGCTAAAGCGCCCTTGTCGTCGCATGTCGTGGATGGATCCTCGCTCTCCATGGAGCAAGGAGGCTTCAGCCTCCCTCAGTGCCGAGCCCGGGTGGTGTCCGATCCGAAGGGTCGGACCACCCGTGGGTTCACGAGTGAGCGTGGTCGCCGCAGTCCTCCCCGACGCATGGCTCACCGGTCTCGAGCTGGATCGTGACATGGCCGAGCCCGAGATCGGTCATCGCCTCAGCGAGCTCCCTGAGCACCGCGGGGTGATGGGCAAGATCTGGAACCACCGCGTGCGCGCTCATGGCGGTCAAGCCATTGGTCACGGTCCAGACGTGCACGTCGTGGACCCGGTCAACACCACTCACCGCCAGGAGTGCCCCCTCCACTCTGCGGACTCCGAGGTGGGCCGGCACCTTGTCGAGCAAGATCTCACCTGACTCGCGGATCAATCGCCACGCCGAGCTCAGGATGAGGACCGAGATCAACACCGAGATGATCGGGTCGGCCGGCAACCAGCCGGTGGTCTTGATCACCACCGCGGCGATGATCGCGCCGATGCTGCCGAGCACATCCCCCATGATGTGCAGGTAGGCGCCCCGGACATTGAGGTCGTCGTGATGATGCCCGTGGAGCACCTTGAGGGAGATCAGGTTGACGATCAGCCCGGCGGTGGCCACCGCGCCGAAGAGCACGGCGTCGATCGCTTGCGGCGTACGCAGGCGCTGGAACGCCTCGATCGAGATCATCACGGCGATCGAGAAGAGGATTACCCCATTGACCAGCGCGGCCAGCACCTCCCACCGCAGGTTGCCAAAGCGATCGGCGGCCGCAGCCCGGCGGCTCGCAATGCGTGCCCCCACGGTGGCGAGGGTGAGCGCGCCGACGTCGGTGGCCATATGGCCGGCGTCGGCCAGCAGGGCCAGTGAACCGGAGAGGTATCCCCCGACGACCTCGACGACCAGGAACGCCGCTGTCAGCCCCAGGACGAGCCCCAACCGCTTTGTGGTGACCAATACTGCTCCTCCGGGCCCGGGCCCGCATGCCGCCGATCCCGCGTGGCGTTACCCTTGGGGGATCTATGGATACCCAAACTGCTACTGCCGCCCCGGTGTCGACTGTCGTCGGCCTCATCGCCGTACTGGCGCTCGTGCTCGCCAATGCCTACTTCGTCGCCGCCGAGTTCGCGCTGGTCGGAGCCCGCAAGACGCGCCTCGAGGAGGCGTCCCAGGCGGGGGACCGCAAAGCTACGCGAGCCCTCGGGGCCATCCAACACCTCGACCGATATATCTCCGCCACCCAGCTGGGCATCACCCTCGCCTCACTGGGGCTCGGCTGGGTCGGTGAGCCAGCGCTTGCTCATCTCTTCGAGGGGCTGTTCCGGGGGGTACCCGAGCCGATGGCCTTCCTGGCATCGCACACCGCTGCTGTTGCGGCGGCGTTCACGATCATCACCACGCTTCACATCGTGCTTGGCGAACTGGTGCCGAAGTCGTTGGCCCTGCTCTACCCGGAGGATGTCTCCCGCTGGGTGATCTGGCCGCTGATGGGATTCTCGTGGGTGATGCACTACCCGATTTCCCTGCTCAATGGCCTAGCGGTGCGTCTGCTCCGCCTGGCCGGTGTGGCGGGTGCCGGCGAGCACGACCGGCTGCACTCGCCCGAGGAGATCCGGATGCTGGTCGAGCAATCGGGACAGGGCGGCTCGCTCACCCGAGGTGATGCGCGCATGCTCGAGGGGGTCTTCGAATTCAGTGAGAAGTCGGCCCAGGATGTCATGACGCCGCGGACCGACATCATCGGCCTCGCCGCCGATGCCACCGTCGAGGAGGCCGCCGACGTGGTCGCCGGCGCCGGACGATCGCGTTACCCGGTCTACACATCGTCCCTCGATGAGATCGTCGGCGTGGTGCTCGCCAAGGACATCCTCCGGGCGCTCCGCGACAGTGATGGCATCCCGCTCAGGCGCATCATGCGCGAACCGCTGCTGGTCCCGGGCACCCGCGAGGTCGAGGACGTCCTGGCCGACATGAAGCGACTCAAGACCCATCTTGCCGTCGTGCTGGACGAGTACGGGGGGACCGCGGGCCTCGTGACGATGGAAGACCTGCTCGAAGAGATCGTCGGCGAGATCTACGATGAGTACGATCCGGAGACCAGTACGGTCGTGGCGGCGACCGACGGCACGGTATCGCTCGAGGCCTCACTCCCGATCACGGCATTCAATGACCGATTCGATGTCGAGCTACCGGCCGATCAGTACACGACGCTGGGGGGCTTCCTGTTCGGGCAGCTCGGACGATTGCCGAAGGTCGGCGATCGCATCGCGACCGAAGGGTACCTGTTCGAGATCACGGCGATGGATGCGCGGCGGGTGGAGACGGTGCGGGTCCGGCGCGAAGCGTGATGCGAGAGGCGTGATGCGTGACATCGCTTCTCGCTTCTCGCTTCTCGTCTACTCTCTATCCCACGGCCCCACTTCATACGCCGACCGGTGCTGTCGGCGGACCTTGCGATTCCCGGGCGGGAACATGTTGAATCGCAGAATGTGGCCGAACGCGGCGACGCCGTCCTTCCAGCCGATCTTCTTGCCTTCCTCGTAGGTCCGCCCGCTGTAGGAAATCGGCAGCTCCCAGATCCGTGCCTTGGCCTGCGCCAGCCGCGCGGTCACCTCGGGCTCAAATCCGAATCGATCGCTGGTGAGCACCAGCTTCTGTGCCAGCGGCGTGCGGATGACCTTGTAGCAGGTCTCCATGTCGGTGAGGTTGAGGTCCGTAAACATGTTCGACACCAGCGTGAGCAGTGAGTTGCCGACCGAGTGCCAGAAGTAGAGCACGCGATGCGGCCCGCCGAGAAATCGTGAGCCGAAGACGGCATCGGCACGGCCCGACTCGATCGGCTCGAGCAGGGTCGGGATTTCGGCTGGGTCGTACTCGAGGTCGGCGTCCTGGACCACGAGGACATCGTGGGTCGCGAGCTGGATCGCGTGACGAATCGCCGCACCCTTCCCCTGGTTGATCGGCTGGTGATGCAGCTTGTCGATTGTCCCAGATGCGAGCATGCGATCGAGGATCTCCGCGCTGCCGTCGGTCGAGGCATCATTGACGCAGATGATCTCGATCGGGATCGGGACGGCACGGACCTTGGCGACAAGATCCTCGAGCGTGCGCATCTCGTTGTAGACCGGGATGAGGACCGAGACGGTGAGACTCATGGCTGCTGGCTCCGTCGAGCGAGGTCGATCGCAAGGGCCACGGCGGCCCGCATGCTGGAGGGATCGGCACGTCCCGTGCCAACGATGTCCATCGCGGTCCCGTGATCGGGCGAGGTACGCACGAACGGCAGTCCAAGGGTCACATTCACAGCTTGGCCGAACGAGGCCACCTTGATCGCGGTCATGCCGACATCGTGATACGGCGCCAGCACCGCGTCGAATTCACCGTGCATCGCCCGGACGAAGACCGTATCGGCCGGGATCGGCCCGGCCGCCCCGAGTCGGAGGACCGCGGGGGCGAGAATGCGCTGCTCCTCATCACCGAACAATCCCTGCTCGCCGGCATGTGGATTCAGCGCACAGACCGCCAGTCGAGGCTCGGCGATGCCGAACCAGTCACGGAGGGCCTTCCGGGTCACCTCACCGGTCCGCACCACACGGTCGGCGGTCAGCACCAGCGGCACATCACGGAGCGGCATGTGCGTGGTCACCAGCACCACGCGGAGCCGGTCGCTCGCGAGCATCATCGCGACATCCACCCCGCCTGCGAGATGGGCCAACCATTCGGTGTGCCCCGGGAACGGGAAGCCGGCCAGATGGAGCGCATGCTTCTCGGCGGGCGCCGTGACGATCGCATCGACCTCACCGGCCAGGGCCAGGGCCGCCGCGCGCTCGACCGCGCGACCGGTGATCAGGCCGGCCGCCACGGCACGGGTGCGTGCGACACCGCGAGGCCCGGAACGCCACGAGCCGACCGGTTCCATCCGATCGGCTCGCAAAGTTGCCGTCTGTTCCCTTGCTCCGATCACGGTGACATCGATATCAGCCCCGACCCCCGCGTCGAGCACCGCCCGGGTGATCTCCGGTCCGATCCCGCGCGGATCACCGAGCGTGATGGCGAGACGAATCCGGCGCGTCACAATTCGCGCTTGTCGATGTACGCCTTCTGCCGCAGCTGCTTCATGTAGTGCTCGAGGCCGTTGTCCGCGGCGAGCCGCTTGCGCAACGTTTCGCGCATCCGATCAAATGGCGGCGGTCCCTCGGGCGCGGCCGCGGTCACCTTCACGATGGCATACTTGTCGGCGTTGGGTGCCCCGACGGGCAGGACGAAGACGGGCGTGAGGGTACCGCTGTCGGCCGACGTGAGCACGTCGATGTACGCCTGCTGCAGCGGAGGCCCGAGCTCGAGCGCGCGCGCCTCGCGCAGCTCGGACGGATCACTGTAGATGCCCTGCAACGAATCGAATGGGAAGCCGGCCACGATCAGGGCACGAACCGAATCCGCGAGTGCGTGTGCCCGTGCGGCACCGGCAGAGTCGATCGGTGCCGAGAGCAGGATATGGCGAATCTTCCGTTCGGTCGGCTGGATCCGTTCGACCTGGATGATGTGGTACCCGAAGGCCGACTCGACCGGAGGCGAGATCGTGCCGAGCGCCAAGGCGAACGATGGCCGCTCGAACTCGCGCACCATCTTGCCCTTCCGCACCCAGCCTAGGTCCCCCCCCTGCGCGGCCGACACGGGGTCTTGCGAGAAACGCTTGGCGGTCGCCTCGAAGTCGGCGCCACCCCGGAGGGCGATGACGAGGGAGTCGGCCAGCGCCTTCGCGCGCATCTTGGCGACGCTGTCGGGCTGGGGCGCGATCACGATCTGCCGCACCGAACGGGTCGGCGGGCGCCTCGGCAGGCGATCGAGGTTGGCGTCGTAGAACGCGCGCACCTCGCGCTCGGTCGGCTCGATCGGGTCGATCAGGTTGCGTTCCTGCAGGCGCTGCTTGAACTGCTCGCGCATCATGTCCTGGTACTGACGGTCCGAGAGCCAGCGCCGATAGTCGTCGATGCTCAGGAATCCGGCCGTCCGGAGTTCCGCGGCGAACGCCGTCTCGCTCGGATACCCCTTCCGGATCCCGCGGATATTCTGGTCGACGGCGTCGCTGACTTCGAGCTGCGGCACCTTGACGGTCGTGTCACGGAGTGCCTGCTGGAACAGCAGGTCGGCATCGATCAAGGTGTCGACCAGCGCCTTCAACTCGAGGGTGACCTGCGCGTCGTCGGTCGGTGGCTGCCGCCCCTGCTCGCGGAGACGTGCGAAATATTCTTCCTGGACTTGGGTGTAGGTGATCACGGAGTTCCCGACCACGGCGACCACACGGTCGATCGGGGCTTCCGGTGCGGGTCCCTGTGCCGACAGCGCGCCGAACGTACCGCCGCCTACGAGGGCGACGGCGAGCGACACGAGTGGGACCCGGTACCGCGCCATGTTCAATTGCCCCCGGGGATCGGCGGGCCAGCAGGCGCCGGCTGAATGGCCGGTGGCGCCCCCACCGGACGACCAGCGGAATCGACCATCGGCGCACCACCATCGGGCTGTTGTGCGGCCATCTTGGCCTGGGCG
This sequence comes from Gemmatimonadota bacterium, assembly GCA_039933845.1. GTDB lineage: Bacteria > Gemmatimonadota > Gemmatimonadetes > Gemmatimonadales > GWC2-71-9 > Palsa-1233. The sequence continues at coordinate 8,973 of JBDTNH010000036.1, read as the reverse complement.
AGATCGACCGCCTGCGCGACGCCAGCCGGGTTCACGCCCGCATCGGAGGAGCGCTCGCGAAGCGTCCACGCCAACATCCCGGGCAGCATCCGGAGCCGCGACTCGCCACTGGTCATCCGGTCGAAGAATTGGTCGACCCGGAGGGCTGCCGCACGCTTCCGATCGGCCTCGCTCGCCGCGGGATCGATCACATCGGGTCCGAGTCCGATGGATGCCTTGAGTGTATCGACCGACTCCGCGAACTGCGTCTGGAGATCTGCCCACTCGGCCGGCGTGATGCCGATGCCGGCTTCCTTGGCATCGCGAAGCAGGAGGTAGCGGCTCGCTACCGTCTTGATGCCCGCCTCGAGCGCCGAGTCCGGCAACTGCTGCATCTGGGCGATCTGCTGCGGTCCCTGCGCCGGGTCCTGGGTCATCGCGCGGATCCAGCGTGCGAATTCTGCAACGGTCAGCTTCCCGTCCCGATAGGTCGCCAGGACGGAGTTGTTCTTGCCCGCTCGGTTCAGGTCGCCGATCGCCTCGCGCGCCTTCGCCGGCGCGCCACTCTTCAGCTCGATATGGTTGAGCGAGTCGAGCTCCGCGAAATAACTCGCTTCCATCGCCTGCACCAGCGGGGTCTGCAGCGCCTGGACCAGTCGTGCCTTGGCCTGTGCCTCGGTCGCGCGCTTGATGACATGGAACCCGTAGGTCGTCACGATCACCGGGCTCATCTCCCCCGGGGCCAGCAACCACGCGGCCGAGTCGAACACCGCCACAAAGGCGCCCCGGGGCGAGGCGGGCAGGAAGCCGCTGTCGACCTTGGTCGCCACATCGTCGGAGTTGTCGATCGCCAGCGTGCCGAAGTCCGCGCCAGCTGCAGCCTTGGTCATGATGCCGTCGATCTTTCGACGCGCCGCATCTCGCGCCGCCTGGGTCGCGGACGGATCGACCTGGATCAGCACATGCTGGAGCACGCGCAGCCCGCCGGCGGCGTAGGCACTGTCGACCCGTTCCGGCGTCACGGCAGCGCGCCGCGCGATCAGCGAGTCGATCCAGTGGCCCGCCGTGATCTCGGCCACATCCACCCACATCGCATCGTTGACCATGGCGGAATCGGTGGTCAGCGAGTTGCTCGCGACCGCCTGCGCGAACAAGGTGTAGTCGGTCCAGAGTCGCGCGACGAAGTCCGCCGCCTCCGGGTTGACGGTCACGCCCTTCACACTTGTCATGATCTCCGCGACGCGCGCCGCGGTCAGTTCCTGCCCGGCCGCGCGCGCGGCGATGTCGGGGTGTGCGGTGAAAGCATCACCCTGGCAGGCCAGCACCAGGAGGGACATCGGAACGGTCAGCCTCAGCGATCGACGCATCGTACTCCTCAAATCGGAAAAAGAACGCTGGCGCTCATGCGACGACCTGTCGCAGGGCGCGAACCAGCGCGGGAACCAACGGCTCGCCACCGAGCCGGACCAACCGGAGCGACAGCGGCATCGTGCGCCGCACCTCTGCCGCCAATTGCACATCCTCGAGCGCCCGAGTCAGCCCCGCCATGCGCGGCGTGGCGCCGGCGCGGAACGAGACCCGGGCTTCGTTCCCTCGCACGATCACGTGCTGGACCGACAGCATCGCCCCCACGACCCGGAGCCGGGTCATGTCCAGCAAGGCCTCCGCTTCGACCGGCAAGGGACCAAATCGCTCGCGCAATTCGGAACGCAACTCATCAATCTCGTCTGGCGCCGCAGCCCGCGCCAGTCGGCGGTACATGTCAAGCTTGGCCGCATCGTCCTCGATATACCGGTCCGGGAGCCTCGCCGGGACGTCCAGATGGACGTCCGGCGGTGCGGGAGCCGCCACAGTGTCCCGATTGGTTCGAAGGGCCGTGACCGTCTCCTCGAGCCACCGGAGATAGAGGTCGAAGCCGACCGCCTGCGCATGGCCCGACTGCTCCGCTCCCAACAGGTTGCCCGCTCCCCGCAACTCCATGTCCCGCAAGGCGATCCGGTATCCGGCCCCCAGATCGGTATGATGCTCGAGCACCTTCAACCGTTCCTCGGCCTGGGCGTCGATCTCGTCGGGAGCCAGAAGGTAGCAGTAGGCCCGCCGGTGACTCCGGCCGACCCGCCCCCGAAGCTGGTAGAGCTGGGCGAGTCCGAATCGGTGGGAGTCCTGCACGATCATCGTGTTGGCGTTCGGGACGTCGAGCCCCGATTCGACGATCATCGTCGAGACGAGGATATCCACGTCGCCGGCCACGAACCCCTGCATGACCTTTTCGAGGGTGTCGGCCGCCATCTGGCCATGCCCCACCGCAACCCGTGCCCCGGGCGCCAGCGAGCGGACCCGTTCCGCGATCGTCTCGATCGTCTCGATCCGGTTATGGACGAAGTACACCTGTCCGCCGCGGTCGCGCTCACGCGCGATCGCCTCCTCGAGCAGCGCATCGTCCCACGGTTCGACGAAGGTCAGGATCGGCGACCGGTCCCGCGGCGGCGTCTCGATCACCGTCATGTCGCGCATCCCGGCCAGTGACAGATGCAGCGTCCGCGGAATCGGGGTCGCCGTGAGCGTCAGGACATCGACGGCGAGCTTGAGGGCCTTCAGGCGCTCCTTGTGCTTGACACCGAAGCGGTGCTCCTCGTCGACCACGAGGAGCCCCAGGTCCTTGAACTCGACATCCTTGGAGAGCAACCGGTGCGTGCCGATCACGATATCGATCTCCCCCGCGGTGAGACGCCGGAGGGTCTCCTTCTGCTCCTTGGCGGTCCGGAAGCGGGACATCGCCTCGACGTTGACCGGGTAATCCGCCAGCCGCTCGACGAAGGTCCGGTAGTGCTGCTCGGCCAGGATCGTGGTCGGGACCAGCACGGCCACCTGCTTGCCACCCTGGACCGCCTTGAAGGCCGCCCGCACCGCCACCTCGGTCTTGCCGTAGCCCACATCGCCGACCAGCAACCGGTCCATCGGGAGCGGCTGCTCCATGTCCGACTTGATCGCGTCGGTCGCGGTGCGCTGGTCGGGGGTGTCCTCGTAGAGAAACGACGATTCGAGCTCACGCTGCCACCGACCATCCGGTGGAAAGGCGAAGCCGGCACTTACCTTGCGCCGCGCATAGAGATCGAGCAGTTCGGCGGCCATCGCCTGGATCGCGGCCCGGGTCTTGTCGCGGACCTTGGTCCAGCTCCCCCCCCCCAGCCGATGGATCCGCGGCGGCGGCTGGTCCTCGCCGGTGTCACCGGCGGCACGGTAGCGCTCGAGTTGATCGAGACGGTACAGCGGCACGTTGAGCCGATCGCCACCCTCGTACTCGAGCATGGCGACCTCGATCTCGCCACCCTCGACCGTGATCGTCTGGATGCCCCGATACACCCCGATGCCATGGTCGAGATGCACCACGTAGTCGCCGATGGCGAGGTTGCCCGTGACGGTGCTCGGCGCCGACTGACGGTACCGCCGTGGCCGGCGCAGACGGCGCGCACGGCGAAAAATCTCGTGATCCGTCAGCACACGCAGCGTCGGCATCACGAAGCCGCCGTCGAGGGCCCCCACCACCAGGCTGGTCCCGGCTGGCAACATGCCCCGGTCTTCGAGCAACTCATCGAGCCGCTCGAGCTGGCCCAGATTGTCGCAGAGGATCAGCGTGGGCGTCCCGTGCCCGAGCGACGCGCGGAGCCGACGCAGGTCGCGATCGATCTTCTCCGGCGGGAAGAAGCCCAACTGGTGATCGGCCGTCTCCTCGCGGACCGCCAGGCGAGGGAAGCTCGTGAGTCGTTCCTCCCAGTTCTCCGGCGACAGATAGAGTTCGGCGCGCCGCGGCACCACCTCGCCCAGACGGAGCGCCACCTCGCGGTGGTGATCGGCCTCGCGCCACGCACGCTCGACCTCCTCGCGATCGGCGCCCTGCACCTCCTGCACGAGGAGCGCATCGGTGGGGAGCAGCTCGAGCAACGAGGTGCGCATGACCGCCCCCCCCCCATCGAGGAGACCCAGACCGGCGCCGCCGATCGGCAGCACCGAGACGTCGGGTTGCTCGGCGCCGCTGCGTTGGGTCGTGAGGTCGAATCGCCGGAGCGAGGCGATCTCGTCGCCCCACCACTCCAGGCGGACCGGGTCGGCCATGCCGAAACCGTAGAGGTCGATGATCCCGCCCCGGACCGAATACTCGGCGACCTCGGTGACCGCGGGGACGCGCTGGTAGCCCATTCGGTCGAGGGCCGCCGCGAGGTCGCCCGGTGGATGCGTCATCCCGGGCGCCAGATGCAACCGGAGCGCCGCCAAGGCGCCGGGGATGCTCGTGCGCTCGGCGGTCGCCCGCGCCGTGGTGACCAGCACCTTGAGGGTGCCGCCGAGGAGCGCCTCGAGCGTCTCGATTCGCTCACCGGCGATCTCGACGTGTGGTTCCTCGTCGCCGAGCCCTTCGCGCTGTGGATAGAGCGCGACCGAGTCGCCAAGCAATTGCCGGAGATCCGCGAGCCACCGCTCGGCATCGCCCGGTGTGCCGGCGATCACCACGGTCAATCGCCCTGCCCCTGCCGACGATGCGAGCCAGGCGGTGAGTACCGCAGCACTCGAGCCCGGCAGTCCGCCGAGTCGGAGTATCTCGCCTCGATTGGGGAGGAGGGCGCGCAGCTCCTGGACCGCCGGGACGCGCGCGAACGCCGAAAGCACCGGGGCGAGCGATCCGCCACCGGTGTGCATGAGGTTCGTCGTGTCGACTGCGGTCTCTGTCACGCCAGCACGGTTCGGGTGCGGCCAGCGGCCTTGTGGGCCTGCACCGGTGAGTCAGGAACTGCTCGGGGCGGGAACGTAGGCGGCGGAGCGGATGGGGTCAACGCGCGCGGCCGATTCGCCCCGCCACCAGCGACTCCCCAATCAGGGTGAGCACGGCGAGCAAGAGTAGCAACGGCCTGAGATCGCCCCGCCCACCGGCGGCGAAGGTCCGCGAGGCCCCCCCGGCAAGATCGGCCACCTCCGCACCAGGCCAGGCGTCTCCGAGCTCGGCCGGTGTCGCCCGAGCCAGTGCCGACTCGCGGCTGTCGATCCCGGTACTGATTGCCCCGATCGTGTCGAACCCCGCGAGCAGCCAATAGTTGCCTGGGGCGGGCGGCGCCCAGTTCGCCCCGCCCTCCACCGCGACATCCATCCCCCCCCCCACCACGCGAGTGACCTGCACCGGCAATCGCAGCCGCCCGCCCACCGAGGTCGCGGGGAGCGTCGGCGACCCGTGGACGACGCGTGAAACGAGCGCGTCAAGCAGGGGCACGAAGGCCGCCCGTACCGGCAGATCGGTCCAGGTTGGCTCCAGGCGCGATCCCACCAGCACGAGCTCACCCGAACGGACGATCCACGGCTCGCCACCAACAGTCACGAGGGTGTCCGGGTCCATCCCTCCCCCGGTCGGCACCAGCCGAACCGCACGCTCCACCGCGAGACGCTCGGGGAGGAGCGTCGAGCTGTCACTCTGCGCCGGGGCCGTGACCACGTCGCCATATCGCCAGGACGCGCCGCGTGCGGCGAGTGCGCGGTTGAGCGCGCCCAGCAGCGCAGGGTCCTCCGGGGGTATCACCACGGATGGGCCCGGACCAAGTCCTCCGACACGGACTCCCCCCCCCTCGAGCAGCCGTCGCTCGCCGATCAGCACCCGGAGCGCGGCATCGAGGAAGCGATCACCGCCTGACCAGTTGACGCTGGTTGGCGGTGCGACCTGGACGGCAACCTGGCGCGTGTCGTCGAGCCGCAGCTCGTCGGCGGGGAGCGACACCTCGATCAGATGCCACCCTGGCGCGCTCAAGGCGATCCGTTGTGTGCTCGGCACCCCGGGTGTCAGCAGCAAGTCTCGGGGAGGGGAGCTGCCCGCCGTGAGGCGCGCCGCCACGGCGGCGGTGTCGTCGGCCACGACCTGGACCGCAACCCGGCCACCCTCTCCGCTCCACGGTTGATCGGCGGCCGTCAGCACCGCGATCGCGCGGTTTCGCGGTGGCGCGGCCGCGGGTCGCAGCACGATCACGTCGGCCTCCACCTCGACCGGTGACACCGCCGATCGCTGGGCATCGCTCACCACGACGACTTCCCCGCGCCGACCGGCGTTCCGGATCAGGGCATCGGCTTGCCGCACGGCCTGTCCCAGCTCCAAGCGGTCCGGCACCACGTGCACGGCATCGAGTCGCGCGAGCAGTTCGCTCGCCGTCCCCGGTCGCGCCACATTATCGGCGAGCAGCAGCCAAAGGCGGTCGCTCGGGGTCGCGCGCTCGAGCACGGCACGAGCCGTGGTGCGGAGTGCCTCGATCGTCGGCTCCCCGTCCATTACTGCGCCACTGCTCGCGGAGTTGTCGAGGATCAACACCAGGGCGATCGGCGTATGCGCGCCGAACGGCACCGCCCGATGCAGCCGTGCCCCCGCCGCCGCGAGCACGACCAGCACCACCAACAGGGTCCGGAGCGCGAGGAGGAGCAGGTGGCGAAATTTGAGACGCCGACGTTGGTCGCGGGTGGCGTCCTCGAGGTAACGCACTGCGGGGAACGACCGTTCAGGCGGCTGACGCCGTTCCACCAGATGGAGCAGGATCGGGATCGCGGCCGCGGTGAGTCCGAGGAGGGCCCAGGGGAAGAGAAACGTCATCGGGCGTCGAGGGTGTGGCCGAGCGCGGTGCCGAAAGGCATGTCGGTGGTGATGAGCGCGTAGTGGATACCGGCGGCGCGACACGAGCCGCCCCACTCCCGTACTACCCGATCGACGGTCTCGCGGTATGCGGTGGCCCAGTCGCTCGGCGCCAGCGTCACCGTCCGGCCCGTCTCCGGATCGCGGAAGCGGGTTTCCTCACCCCGTGCGAGATCGAGTTCGGCGGGGTCGGCGATGTGGAGGACCAGTACATCGTGTCCGCGATGACGAAGGAACTTGAGCGCCTTGATGGTGAGGTCCGGATCCATCAGCAGGTCGGAGCAGAAGATCACCATCCCGCGCCGCCGCAATGCTCCGACGACCTGCCGAAGTGCCACTTCCGCCGCCGTGGTCGTGCCAGCGTGCAAGGTGCCCAGCACCCCGGCAAGGGTATGCCAATGACCACGCCGAGCCCGCGGCGGTGTCACCTGCCGAACCGTTGCGTCGAAGGTGATGAGTCCGGTCGCGTCACGCTGGCGGAGCAGCACCATGCCGAGCGCCGCCATCAGCCGAGCGGAATAATCCAGCTTGGTGAGCCGATCCTCCGCGCCGCGCCACGCCATTGACGCGCTCGCGTCGACCACCAGCATCGCCCGGAGGTTGGTCTCCTCCTCGAACTGCTTGACATACAACCGATCGGTTCGGGCCAGCAGCTTCCAATCGACATACCGTGGTTCGTCGCCGGGCTGGTACTGCCGATGCTCGGCGAACTCCACCGAGAAGCCTCGGCGGGGTGACCGATGCAATCCGGCAAGGAAGCCGTCGACAATCCCCTGGGTCGTGACTTCGAGGCCCCCGAGCCGGGCCACATCACTCGGGGCCAGCAGGTCTGGCCGTGCCTTCGAGCGTGCCGCTGGGGCCGTTGCCGGACGCGTCACCGAGGTCCGATCCGCGCATCAAGCCGTTCCGAAACGCCGCGTGGCGGGCTAACATGCATCGCTGTGGTGGTGCCATTGGATCCCGGTGCTGCCTGTTTGCTCACCCGTCCCACCTCGATCTGGAGTCGTGATGTCTGCTCTGTTGCGCCGTACGGGCCACCTGGCCCTCCTGGTTCCAGCCCTCGCCGCGTGCGCAGGCAAGCCCCTGATCCCGGCACCGGGCGCGGTGCGCTACGAGGCCGAGCTGACCCGGGCCGCGTCGGTGATCACGCCCGAGGCCGTGCTCGCGAATATCAGCGTGATCGCCGACGATTCGATGGGCGGACGCAATACGCCCAGCACGGGGCTCGAGAAGACCGCCGCGTACTTCGCCTCGCGCTACCGCGAGTGGGGCATCAAGCCGGCCGGCGAGAACGGTACCTATTTCCAGCGCTATCCGCTGGCGGCCCGCGGTATCGATCAGTCGACTGCGTTCTTCGAGCTCAACGAGAACGGGGTGATCTCGCGCTACACCATGGGCCCCTACGCCTACGCCACGGGTGGCGGCATCAACACGCCGACACCACTGCCGGGGGTCTTGCTGGCAGGTGCACTCACGCCCGAGGCGATTGCCGCAGCCGATCTGCGTGGCAAGGCCGTGCTGGTGTTCTACGACGCCGCGAAGGCGGCCGAATGGCGCAACACGCAGCGGGCGATCCAGGCCGCGGGGCCGGCGGCAATCGTGGTCATCCAGAACTCACCCATGGATCAGTTCAGCCGGAGTCGCGACTTTGCCTCGTCGCCACGGATGACGCTGATGATGGGCGACGGCACCGGCACGCCGATCTATACGGTCAACGACTCGCTCTTCGCGAAGGACCCCCAGAACTCCACTCGTCCCGACGCGGCGCAACTGCGCGCCAGCCCGACCCCGGTGATTCAGCCGCTCCCGGCCGGGATAGGCCTCTCGTTCTATGCCCCGATCAAGGTCTACAGCCAGACCACCGTGCCCAACGTGGTCGGGATGATCGAGGGCAGCGATCCGCTCCTCAAGGATGAATATGTCGTCTTTTCGGCCCACATGGACCATGTCGGCACCGCGGGTGATGGTGTCGGTGGCTGCCGCGCGAAGGGCGCGGACAGCATCTGCAACGGCGCCGACGACGACGCCTCGGGCAGCACCGGCCTGCTGTTGATCGCAGAGGCCTACAGTCGCCTCAAGGTCGCGCCGCGGCGAAGCATCCTCTTCCTGCATGTCTCGGGCGAGGAAAAAGGTCTGCTCGGTTCGAGCTGGTTCTCCGAGCATCCGACCGTGCCGCTCGACAAGATCGTGGCTGACATCAACAACGACATGATCGGCCGCAACAATCCGGATTCGATCGTCGTGATCGGCAAGGAGCATTCAAACATGGGTGAGACCCTCGCCCGCGTGACGGCCCGTCACCCAGAACTCGGCCTGACCACCGCCGATGACATCTGGCCCGA
>JBDTNH010000035.1:0-22942 GCA_039933845.1 Gemmatimonadota bacterium | reverse complement strand
CTGGTGATCGCGGCCGCATGCACGCCGGCCGCACCAACTCTCGACGCGGCGCACCGCGCAGCGATCATCGACTCGGTCGAGACGCGACTCACCGCGTTCCGTGCGGCGGTCGGAGGGATGCAGGCCGACAGTGTCGCACAGTTCTATCTCGCCGACAGCACCTTCCGATGGATCGAGGATGGTGAGGTCCGCTACCACTCACGGAACGAGATCGCGACGGCGATCCGTGAAGCGGCACCGTTCATGTCCAACGCCGAGCTGCTCTACGATGGTACCGTGATCACGCCGCTGGCTCCGGGCGTGGCCTCATTGGTCACCGGCTTCGCCCAGAAGTTCACCGCGCCCGACGGACAGCGCACCGGATTCGCCGGCGCGATCACCGCGGTGATGGTCGATACACCGAATGGCTGGATGTTCCAGTCGGGGCACACCTCCAGCGTGACACCCAAGCGCGATTCCGTCGTGGCGCCACCGGGTGCGGTGTCACCATGACGCGCCTGCTCTGGCTGATTGGTTCGACGGTCGGGGGTGCACTCGGGTGGTGGGTCGGGTCGGTACTCGGGATCTGGGGGTCCGTGATGCTGAGCGCGGTCGGCACCGCCGCAGGTGTCTACTGGGCGCGCTGGTTCATGCTCCGCAACTTCTGAGTCGGGTCCCACCGATGATCGGCATGACCGTCTTCGATCACCAGGTACCCGCATTCCCCGAGACCGAGGTACACGCACTCCTGCGTCGCGACTTCGGTCTCACGGGTGCCCTGACGCCACTGGTCAGCGAGCGCGACCAGAACTTCCGGGTCACCACCGACGCCGGTGAGTACGTCCTCAAGATCGGGAACGCGCGTGAGGACGAGCCACTGGTCCTGCTGCAGGAAGCCGTGCTCGAGCATCTGGCATCGGTCGCACCAGCGCTCGGCGTACCACGGGTGATCCGGGCCTTGAACGGCCACGCCCAGGTGAGGTGGGATCACGATGGCAGCCACCATCTCGTGCGCCTGCTCAGCTACCTGCCAGGACGTCTCTACTCGAGCATCGATACATCACCAGCCGTGTTGCAGAGCCTCGGCGAATGCGTCGGGAGGTTGTCGCGAGCGTTGCAGGGGTTCGGTCATCCGGCGGCGCATCGCCCCGGTTTCCTCTGGAGTCTCGATGAGGTGCAGGCGCTCGAACCCTGGGTGTGCGACATTTCCGATCCGGCACATCAGGCGATGGTGAGGCGCCATGTTGCGCGCTATCACTCCCGAGTCCTGCCCCGCCTCGCGACGCTCCGGGGTGCGGCGGTGCATCAGGACCTGAACGACAACAATCTGCTCGTCGACGAGCAGGGCACGACCGTCATCGGGATGATCGACTTTGGGGATCTCACGTTCGGACGACAGGTGAACGAGCTTGCGGTGGTGCTGGCGTATGCGTTGATGGATGTGGATGACCTGGCAGCATCGGCCGCTGAAGTGATTGCGGGATATGTGTCGGAGTTTCCGCTCGAAGCCGACGAACTCGAGGTGCTCTTTGATCTCGTTGCCATGCGGCTGGTCGGCAGCGTCTGCATTTCGTCACACCGCGCGATCCAGTTTCCCGACAACGCCTACCTGCGGGTCTCCCAAGCCTCAGCATTTCGGTTGCTCGATCGCCTCGATCGGTGCAATCCGGCCCTGCTTGCCGCGGTGGCGCGTCACGCGGCCGGGCTGCCTGCGGTCGGCACGCACGATGCGGTGGTCCGGTGGCTCACAGTCGACGCACCGGAGGCCTGCTCACTCTTCGATTTCGATCTCCAGCGGGCCGGTCGCATGGTGGTGGCATTGGTCGAGGGAGCACCCGGAATGGAGCACGGTACCGATCCCGCGGCGTACTGGGACTGGCTGATGGCACGGATGGCCGCAGCCGGTGCGACCGTCGCGATCGGGAACTACGGCGAGGTACGCGATGTGTACACCACTGCGCAGTTCCGGGGTCCAATGTGCGACGAGTCGCGGTCACAGCACCTGGGGCTCGACCTGTTCGTGCCCGCCGGCACACCGCTCCATGCGCCGTACGCCGGGACCGTGGTGAGCGTCGTCGACAACGCCATGCCACTCGACTACGGACCGACGGTGATCCTGGAACATTGGGCCGGAGATGGTGGCCCGGTGTTCTACACCCTGTATGGTCATCTTGCGCGGGAGTCCCTCGACCTGCTCACGGTGGGCGAGCGGGTCGAGGCGGGCCAGCGGATCGGTGCGATCGGCGCCGACGATGTGAATGGTGGTTGGGCGCCGCATCTGCACTTTCAGCTCATCACCGACCTGCTCGGCTTGGCGGGAAACTTCCCCGGTGCCGGACATCCCAGTCTCTGGCCCGTGTGGCGACAAATCGCACCGGATCCGAACCTCGTGCTGAAGCTTGCCCCGGAGAGTTTCGCGGTCGATGCATCGCCCCCCCCCGAACTGTTGGCGCGTCGTGACGCTGTCATCGGTCCATCGCTGTCGACCAGTTACCGTCACAAGCTCAAGATGGTGCGCGGTCGCGGCACATGGCTCTACGATCACACCGGACGCGCGTATCTCGATTGCGTCAACAACATCTGCCACGTCGGGCATGCGCATCCGCATGTAGTCGACGCACTGTCGCGGCAGGCGGCGGTCCTCAACACCAACACCCGGTATCTCCACGACACCCTCGTGGAGTACGCCGAACGACTGGGACGGACCTTTCCTGACCCGCTCTCGGTCGTGTACATGGTTTGTTCCGGCTCCGAGGCGAACGAGCTCGCGCTCCGGATGGCGCGCACCGTCACTGGCCGCCGCGACGTGATCACGCTGGACTGGGGTTACCACGGCCACACGTCGGCACTGATCGAGGTGAGTCCCTACAAGTTCAAGCGCGCGGGCGGCTCGGGGCAGGTGGCGCATGTCCAGGTGGCCACGCTGCCCGACCCGTACCGCGGTCCGTTCCGTGGGACCGGCCACGCCTCGGCCCTCTCGTACGCCGACTCGATCGATCAGTGCATTGCGGCTATCGAAGCACGGAACGGTGCAGGGTCCGGTCCCGCGGCCTTCATCGCCGAGGCGATGTCGGGCTGTGGCGGCCAGGTGGTGTATCCGGCGGGGTATCTCGGTGAGGCGGCGCGCCGGGTGCGGCGGACCGGTGGCCTCGTGATCGTCGACGAGGTGCAGACCGGCTTCGGCCGGGCCGGTTCACACTTCTGGGCGCATGAACTACAGGATGTGGTGCCCGACATCGTCACGATCGGCAAGCCGATCGGCAATGGGCATCCGATGGCGGCGGTGATCACGACACCCGCGATTGCCAAGGCATTCACCAACGGGATGGAATTCTTCTCCTCGTTTGGCGGCAACCCGGTATCGGCGGCGGTCGGCATGGCGGTGCTCGATGTGATCGAGCAGGAGGAGCTCCAGCAGCACGCGCTGGACACCGGGGAGTATCTCATCGGTCGGCTGCGCCAGCTGGCGGAACGACATCCCCTGATCGGTGATGTCCGAGGCGCCGGTCTCTTTGTCGGCGTCGATCTCGTGTCCGATCGTGAGAGTCGGATGCCGGCGACCGCGGAGGCGGGGCGGGTGATCAACGCGATGCGCGAGGCCGGGGTGTTGCTTTCGACCGATGGTCCGGCCGACAATGTGCTCAAGATCAAGCCGCCGATGGTGTTTGGCCGGGCCGAGGCGGACCTCTTGGTGGGGACTCTTGATTTGGTGTTGGAAGGATGAAGGATCAACGATGAAGGATGAAGGATGTGCCACGCCAGCTATGCCGATCATGTAGTCGCGGTGAACGCCGTGGTGGCGCGACAGGCGGCGGGGCCCACCTCTTCGGCCATGATCCGGGTCAGGATCACGTCGGCGCGTTGTTCCTCAGCGATACCCTGATCGAGCCACCGGACGATTGCCGACTCATCCAGGGCATGGGCAACCCGACGGGTGTTCGCATACATCCCGAGTTGCCACTGCACGACTCGGCGGCCATTGCCCAGGAGTGCGGCGTCCTGCACGCCGGCGTGGCCTGCGACGCGTGCATCGGTGCGCATGTCGCGCATCAGACCCCGCATCCCGAAGCTCGGGACCGGCCGAACCGACTCGCGACCGCAACCGAGGCAGGCCTCAAGACGGCGGAGCTGGACCGCAGTCTGCTGCCGGAGGGCCGCCAAGGCATTCGCCAGGCGAGCACTGTGTGATGTCAGGATGAGCAGCGGCAATTCATCGAGCAGCAACGACTCCGTGCCATGAAGCTCGCTCAACTCGAGCGTGAGCAGATGCCGGTGCAGGTCGAGGATCATGATCGCGGCGCGCACGTGCCGGCGGTGGTTACGTCAGCACCCGGATCACCCACCGCGTCCGCGTCCCAGCACCAGTGTGACGACCAAGATGATCGCGAAGATCACAAACAGGGTCTTGGCAATTCCGGCCGAAGCCGTGGCGACGCCACCGAAACCGAACACACCGGCGATGATCGCCAGCACGAAGAACAGCAGCGCCCAGCGTAGCATGCGAGCCTCAGCGGGAGATGAGAGAGACTGCCGTGATGTCCTGTCTGGACAGCGGGGGGACCAAGTCGTGCATGACGGGGGACACCGCGCGGCGCGCAACGCCGCCCCATTCGGCCAGGCGTGGTGTCGGGGCCGAGGCAATATCGCCGAACCGAGGCGAGAGGAACGCGTCTGAGCCCAGGTCCTCGAGGGCGATGTCCAGCCAGACTGCTTCGGCACGGCGCTCGTCGTCCATCGTATGGTCGAGAAGGTGGACGATCAGCAGTTCATCGAGTGCCCGGGCAAGGGTACAGGCGTTCGCATACAGCGCAAGCTCGAACCGCTCGAGCAGTTGAAACCGGCCTGCCAGTTCGTAGTGCCCGAGCCTCCTCGAACCATTGCCGACACCGCTCCCCTGCATCTCCACCAGCAGTCCACTCATCCCGTGGCTGATGTCGCACGCCAGCGGCATCTTCAACACCGCGAGGCAGGTCTCCAGTCGTGTGACATGGCCTTCGGAGGCGAGGCGATGCTCCGCAAGCGCATTGGCGAATCGCAGGTCGCGCACCGTCTCGATGAGGCACGGCATGGCCGCCAGCAGCTGCAGTTCGGCGCCATACAATGTGCGGAGCTGGTGCCCGAGCAGGTCTCGGGGAGTCTGGAAAGTCATCCTGGTCAGCTCCTCGACGCTCTCGCCTCGACGGCATCGTCGGGGACGAGGTAGAGATGTGGGTATGCTGCACCTGAGGTGAAGTCGGCGTACGAGTCGCGGTACCCCTTATGCCTGTCGATATGGTCGAGAAGCACGATCAGCTCCTCCTCTGCTGCCAGGTTGTGCTCGAGCAGGCGCGCGACTGTTCCTTCGCCACTTCCTCGGCACAGCGCGATCAGATTCGTGTACATGGCATGCTTGAACTGGTAGACCATGCGGCAGTCGGTTCTCAGGGCGGAGTCGTCGGCGGTGCCGGTTGCTCGGTACAACAAGCCGTTGCGCAGTTCCTTCAGCAGGCCCTCCATTCCGCGGCAACGCTCGCCACGGGGTGGGGCGCCGAAATGCGCACAGCTTGCCTCGAGACGCTCCAGGCGTTCCCCCGAATCCAGTCGATCGTATTCGATGGCCCGTGCCAGCCGATCACTGCGCGCGCCCTCGACGATCGTCGGCATGGCGAGCTGGAACTGGATCTCGGCGCTGTAGAGGTTGCGGAGTTGGTGAATCAGCAGGTCAGTACCGGAATAGCAGGTCATGAGGTTGGACTCCGTGGCCGGGTGCCAGAAGGGAAGACTGAATCGGTAGGGAGTCGGCGGGGGACCGTTATGCACGTGTTGAAGGGCAACTGCCGTGCCGAGGAGTTCTTGGCGGGATGGACCGCGAGAAACCGCGTCCCGCGGGCGATGCCGGGCGCCGGGCGACTGCGGCGCCCCGGGTTGGGCCTGCCCGTCGTGTGTCATCCCTGCGCGAGGTGACCGATGCGCGAACCCGACTGGGAGGGATCGATTGGATCTAGCCGGCGCGGGGTCGCCACGGTGCCGACCCTGCTGGAGGTCCCGGGTTATGCTTCTGCACGATCTCGGACATCCGAGCCACTTCATTGTCCCATCCCGCACGGATTCCTGATGGCCATGAGCGAGGCGCAGCGACGACCCACTCGACCTGGCGGCCCCCTGTCGGCCGCGAGTCTTGCCGTGCTCACCATCGACGACGAGCCACTGGTCCAGGAAGCACTTGCCGCGAGTCTCGAGCTGCGGGGCCACACGGTGACGACGGCGGCGACTGTCGAGCAGGCCCGGCTGGAGATTGCCGCACGCCGCTTCGATCTGGTCCTGCTTGACCTGCGCCTGCATGACCACTCCGGAATGGACCTCCTGCCGGAATTGCTCGAGGCCGATGCCAGTACGCATGTCGTGCTGATGACCGCATACGCCACGGTGACCTCTGCCGTCGAGGCGATGCGCCGAGGGGCCTTCGACTATATCGCCAAACCGGTCCGTCCGGCCGAACTCGAGGTGCTCACGGCACGAGTGTCGGAGCACCAAGCCCTGATCCGTCGCCTCGCCACTCTCGAGGATCAGGAGCGCGCGGCCTGGCAAGCCCCCCTGCTGGAGAGTGGGCATCCGGAGATGGCCAATCTCCTGGCATCCGCACACTCGGCGGCGACAACCGATGCCACGGTGCTCCTGACCGGCGAGAGCGGGACAGGCAAGGGGGTGCTCGCGCGCGCGATGCACCGATGGAGTAGGCGTGCCGACGGGGCCTTCGCGGTCGTCAGCTGTCCATCGCTCTCACCGGAGCTTTTGGGCAGCGAACTCTTCGGCCATGTGAAGGGAGCGTTCACCGGCGCGGTGCAGGCGAAGGTCGGCAAGGTGGAGTTCGCCAGCGGGGGCACATTGTTCCTCGACGAAGTGGGCGAGATGTCGCCGCAGATCCAACCCCGTTTGCTCCGTCTCCTCCAGGATCGCGAGTATGAACGGGTCGGGGATCCCAAACCACATCAGGTCGACGTGCGCGTGATCGCCGCGACCAATGCCAATCTGGAGCGGGAAGTCCGCGACGGCCGGTTCCGCGAGGACCTCTTCTACCGCCTCAACGTGATCCGCTTCGAACTGCCGCCACTGCGGCAGCGACGCGAGGATATTCCCGCGCTGGCGGACTCCTTTCTCACGTTCTACGCCAAGCGGCATGGGCATGCAGGACTCACGTTCACCGACGAGGCGCGAGCGCACCTGCAGCAGTTGCCGTGGCCAGGGAATGTGCGCGAGCTCCAAAACGCGATTGAGCGCGCGGTGATCCTCGCCCCAGGTGCACGGATCGGGGTCCAGACGCTGCCTCGTTCGGGTGGGTCAAACAGCGCCTTGGGGCTCGCGGCCGACGAGCTGGTCTCGCTGGAGGGGATGGAGGCCCGCTACATCCGCCACGTGATCGAGACGACGGGTTCGGTGGAGGCGGCGGCAACAGTGCTGGAGGTCGCACCGTCGACCCTCTGGCGAAAGCGCAAGAAATACGGCATCTGAACCAGGGACCGTGAGTCAGGCCCCCGAGGACGCCTCCGCGACCGGGACCCTGATCCGGAACGTGGTCCCGCGGCCGTTGGGTGGATCGACGCTCAGGCTGCCATTCATTTGCCGGATCGCCTCCCAGGCGATCGCCAGACCAAGCCCGGCATGTTCGGCGGCAGGATCCCGAATATCGGGGCTGAAGACGCGGGCACGGACCGCGTCACCAAGACCTGGTCCATCGTCCCTCACCGTTACCAGAATCGCATCGTCGCAGCCTGACACCTCGAGCCGCACCGTGCCGGAGCCATCGGGTGTATCGTGATGCCGGACCGCGTTGTGCACCAAATTGTAGAGGGCGAGCGGGAAGCGTTCGGCGTCGACCGTCATGTCTGCACCATCTTGCACCACCTGGATCTGGATGCCTCGCGCCAGTGCGCCGATGCGCACCTGGTGCACGATGTCTCGCACCAGGGAAGCCAGGGGGAACCGGCTGGAACTCCCGGTTGAGCTTGGATCGTGCGACGCGAAGAGCGCGTGCACGCCCTGCATCGTGGCCGAGCCACTCTGGATCGACTGGAGTGTCAACTCATGCAATCGACGCAACCGCTCTTCGGAGAGTTGTTTGCCGTCACGCAGGATCAACTGCAGGGCCGTCTCGGCAGCCCCCAGTCGCGAGGCGAGTTCATGGGACAGGATCGCCGTGTAGGTACCGAGCAGGCGTGCACGCTCCTCCGCATCGCGAGTATCCCAGATCCGGAATCGCATGGTCGTGGCGATACCCAGTTGATGGATTGTCCCCATTGCCTTGCTTGCAAGGCGTGCGACCTCCCCGTGGGACGCTTCTCCCGGATGGCTCTGGATCGCTACCACGATCTCGTCGCTCACCAGGTGACCCAGTATGCCGAACTCCGCGATGACCTCGGCGGCGTCCCAGCCCTGCTTGCGACGGAGGTCAGCCAGGAGGCCAAGGTCAGCGCGCACATGGGAATCGATGGGGACGTCGAGCTTACCATCGAGGAAATCAGCAACCGCAACGAGGATGCCGGGCATGTGATTGAGGAGTGCCTCGCCGGGCAGGGTTCGCCTCGGGGTAACCCCGAGGCGCTCGGTAAGCACCGTTACCCACCGGGTGACGATCTCCCGCGCGGTGTGGCGCAGGTGCGCGGCGACATGGCTCTGCAGGGTGTTCAGGCGGCCGGCCGCGCTTCGGAGTTGAGCAAGGCTGCGAGCAAGTCGATGTCGACGGGTTTCACGAGGTGGGCATCGAATCCGGCCGCGAGGGAGAGTTGACGGTCGGATTCCTGTCCATAGCCAGTGATCGCGGCCACTCGGACGTCGCCGAGCCCTGGCAACGCCCGAATGCGACGAGCGACCGCATAGCCATCCATTCCCGGCAAGCCGATGTCGAGAAGGACCAGTTCCGGCTTGAACGTTCGCGCCCGGACCAGCGCCTCGGGACCATCGTGGGCCACCGCCACCGTTTGACCCCAGGATTCGAGCAGCAGGGCCAGCATCCTGGCTGCGTCCGTGTTGTCCTCGACGACGAGGATGCGGCGGGCGTGACCCTGCATTGACGGGGTTGGCGCCGTGGGGAGTGCGTCGGGTTCGCTCGGTGCGGGACGCATCGGCAGCCTGAGCACGAACTCGCTCCCGTGGCCGATGCCCTCACTCAGCGCCGTGACCGTGCCGCCATGCAGCTCGATCAGGCTCTCGACGAGCGCCAACCCGATACCCAACCCACCGTCGGCTCGGTCGAGCGACCTGTCGGCTTGCGAAAACAGTTCGAATACATGGGGGAGCATCTCGGCGGTGATGCCGACGCCATTATCCCGGACACGGAGCGTGGCCTGCAGATCCTGGACCTCCACCGACAGCACGATCTGGCCATCGGAGCCAGTGTACTTCGATGCATTCGACAAGAGGTTGCCCACGACCTGCTCCAGGCGTGTCACATCGGCGTTGACCCAGACCGGGGTCTCGGGCAGTGACAGGGTGACCGTCTGCGATCTCCGCTCGGCCGTCGATTGGATCCGCTCGAGGGCGTGTCCCACGATCCCGCGCAGGTCGGCACGCTCCCGGCGCAGGGCGATGTGGCCGGTCGTGACCCGCGAAATCTCGAGCAGGTCTTCTGTCAATCGCGCGAGGTGACGGATCTGACGCCCGATGATGTCCTGGGCCTCGCGCTGGAGCGCGTTGCGCTGGTTCTCCTGCTCCAACAGAGTGAGGGCGTTGAGGATCGGGGCCATCGGATTGCGCAACTCGTGTGAGAGCATGGCGAGGAATTCGTCCTTGCGCCGGTTCATGTCGGCGAGGGACTTCGCCTGTTCCTCGAGCTGGCGGTCCAGGGTCCTGCGCTCGGTGATGTTGCGGATGTTGCACTGGGCGACCTCGCGCTCGCCCTCGGAGTAGATGTTGCAGATGAACTCCACTTCACACTGTTCGCCGGCGGTGGTTTGGAGTGGGAGGTCCTCGTAGCGGAGGTATCCGGTCCGACTCAGGATCTCCACCGCGACCTGACTCGCTGCTTTGTCGGGCAGGATCCCGATCTCCCAGAGTTCCTTGCCAACAAACTCGTCGAGCGAATACCCGAGCAGCTCGCACATGTACGGGTTCGCGTCTTCGATGCGCATGCTGGCTGCGTCCAGAATGAGGATCCCGTCGCGGGCCGACTCGAAGAGGCGCCGGTAGCGCTGTTCGGACACCAGCAGTCGACGGCTCGTTTCGACCCTCTCCGTGACGTCGGCGATTGTGCCATCGAGGGTCGCCGGTGTCGAATTGTCATCGTCCCCACCCACGTTCAGGCGGCCCTTCGCGAACACCCAGCGGATTGAACCATCGGCGTGCACCACGCGATACTCGCACGCGTAGGGCTCGGGGTCGTCGGGACGCAGCGCCGCCTCGACGGCAGCCATCACCCGAGCTCGATCAGCGGGATGGATGTCCGCGATCCCGCGGTTGTAGGTGAGATCCCCATCCGTGTGGCCGAAGATCGATTGGAAGCGCGCATCGGTGATGAGGTCCATCGAACTCTGATCAAGATGCCACGACCCGAGCTCGGCCGAATCGAGCGCCAACTGTCGTCCCTGTTCTGTCGCCTGAAGGGCATCACGCCGGAGCAGGTTGGCGACGGTCCGATCGGCCATGTTGGCAATCTGGCGGTCGGCGATTGTGGGTTCCTTGGCCACGTCGAAGCAGAGCATCACGCTGGCCTCTGCGCGTGGGCCCAACACCGCCACCGGGACGAAGAGCGCGGCGCGGATACTGGCCTTCAGGCAGGCTTCGCGCCATGCCGCATCCCACTCTGTCGCCGTTGCCACGTCGGTGACGATCACTGGCCCATCACGGACGATTGCCGCGGCATAGGAGCCGAGCTTTCCATCTGCGATCGGTGCACTCGTCAGCCATGTCGTCAGCTCGGGGAACCGGGGCGCGATCACCGACGAAAATCGCGTACCCGTGCGATTCGTCCGGAGGATACACGCGCGGACCTCCGGATCGATCAGCTCGATCGCCAGGCAGAGTGCTTCCAGGCATCGCGTGGTCGGCTCGCCCCGGGCGATGAGGGCAGAGAGGCGCGCCTCCTGCTCGATCAGGGTCACCGCCCGTCGACGTTCCGTCACGTCCTCGATCGCCAGCAGGATCAATTCGGACTGCTCGCCGGGTTTCCGGACCCTTTGGGCATTGAGCACCATGCACTTCTGCCCCAGACCCGGGAAGCGATGGCGGACCTCGAAGTCCAAAACGGAATGATCGTTGGTGAGCACCTCGGTGAGCGCACGCCTGAGCGCGGGGATATCCCACTGCCCGTCGCCCAACTGGTACACCAGTCGGCCCTCGGTCGTCTCCGGGATGGTGCGGAAACTCTGGTAGAACTGCCGGTTTGCCGAGATGACCCGGAGTGCATCGTCGAGGATGAGGAACGGCTCCCGGAGCGTGGCCACGATGTTGGAGGCGTGGTCGAGGGCCTCGCGAATGGATTGTTCGTGCTGGTACCGCTCCGTGATGTCCCGGAAGACGAGCACCACGCCGGCCACCTCGCCCGACTCGTCACGGATCGGGGCGGCACTGTCATCGATCGGACGCTCGGTGTCGTCCCGGGCGATGAGTACCGTGTGGTTGGCCAGCCCGACAATGCGTCCTTCGCGGAGCGCCTTGGTGACCGGGCTTTCGGCCTTCTCACCCGTCTCCTGATTAACGATGCGGAAGACCGTCTCCAGCTCGACGCCAGCCGCCTCGGCCATCGTCCAGCCGGTGAGCTGCTCGGCGACCGGGTTCATGAAGGAGATTCTGGCCGCCGCATCGGTCGCGATGACGCCATCGCCGATGCTGAAAAGCGTGACGCTCAGCCAGTGTGCAGTGTCCAGGGCCGGACTCTCTGCCTGCGGCCGAAACGCATCGTCGACTGGTCCGGTGGGCACGAGGAAGCCTTTGTCACTGAGATGATGAGCGCGAATGCCATCGGGAGTTGATGGCAGGTCTGCCATCGCCTCTCGCGTCTGACCCAACGCCCTGAATGGATCATAACCGCGTGTTTCTTGCCGCCTGGCCTCCGAATCGACCTCCGAGGGCTCTGCGTCGCGGGTTGGACTTGGAAACCATGGGGCAAGAATCGTGACATGCCGGTTGCGATGCCCGGCTTCGGCACGACGGCGTGGCCAGGTTGAGCTGCAGCGCGCGACTGGGCGTTCATGTAGAAGCCGTCGTGTATCATTTCGGGCACAATTGCACGATCGGGGTGCCCGTCGCGCGCTCCGGAAGTACGCAGTCGAAGGTCATCGATCTTGGCGATTGTTCGGCGAGGCCCGGGGGGATCGATTGATTGCGGGGAGGGGAGAATGGTGCCAACGGGGATTGGCGAGTCCCCACGATCCTGCAATGATTCCCGCTCACGCCACGGAGAGCCCAAGTGCCAGTAGCGACCGGACACGCGATGATGGGCGTGTGAACGACCTTCCCTCGATCGCCTTCCTCGGCCTCGCGCTCGGGATGCGTCACGCCACCGATGCCGATCACGTCATTGCCGTGACGACGATCGTCTCCGAGCGTGGCAAGGCCGGTGGTGCCGCGCTGATCGGCGCGCTCTGGGGCCTCGGCCACACCACGACGATCCTGCTGCTCGGCGGCGCGATCATCGTGTTCGAGTGGGTCATCCCGCCCCGCGTGGGCTTGGCCCTGGAGTTCGCGGTCGGGATCATGCTCGTGCTGCTCGGGCTCCTCGCACTCCGACGCAGATCCCACGCGCCCGCGCCCACGAGTACTCGGCATCGGCACGCGCGACCGTTCGGCATTGGCTTGGTGCACGGGCTCGCGGGCTCGGCCGCCGTAGCGTTCCTGGTCTTGGCGACCATTTCCGATACACGGTGGGCGATGGCCTATCTCGCCCTGTTTGGTGTGGGAACCCTGATCGGCATGGCAATTATCACGGCTGTCCTCGCACTGCCGTTCCGAAGTGGACACCTCGCCTCGACACGGTGGCTGCATGCATTTCGGATCGGGGCCGGCGTACTGAGCCTGGGGTTCGGCCTGATGTTGATGTACGAGATCGGGGTCAACAATCACCTCTTTGGTGGCACGCCGATCTGGACGCCGAGGTAACCGCCGTCCAGTTCGCGTCAGGTTACCATCCAGAGGGCCGCATCACTTGCCCAGCATGACACCAGAAGGGAGCGCCCGTGAGGATCGATCCGTTGGCTGGCCATCCTGCGCAGGCCGACATCCTGGTCGATGTCGACGCCCTGATCGCGGCCTATCACGACCAGACGCCTGATCCGTCCGTTCCGGCGGAGCGGGTGTCATTCGGCACGTCGGGGCACCGAGGCAGCTCGTTCGATCGGAGTTTCAACGCCGGCCACGTGCTGGCGATCACTGAAGCGATCTGTCGACATCGTCGCGGCGCGGGGATCACCGGTCCCCTCTTCCTCGGGATCGACACCCATGCGCTCTCCCGACCGGCGATGGAGACTGCGCTCGAAGTGCTCGCGGCGCACGGGATCGATGTCATGCTGGCGCACGACGATGGGTTCACACCTACACCCGCGATCTCGCACGCCATCCTCTGTCACAACCGCGGTCGCGTCGACCAGCTCGCCGATGGGATCGTCATCACGCCGTCGCACAATCCCCCGGCCGACGGCGGATTCAAGTACAACCCACCCAATGGGGGGCCGGCCGACACCGGCATCACGCGCGGGATCGAGACCGAAGCGAACCTGCTGCTCGAGGATCGGCTCCGCGATGTGAAGCGGGTGGCGTACGCCGTGGCGCGCAGAGCCACGACGACCCATGCGCACGACTATGTCTCGCGCTATGTCCAGGACCTCGGTGCGGTGATCGACATGACTGCCATCCGGGCTGGTGGTATCCGGATCGGCGTCGATCCGATGGGCGGCGCCGGCGTGCACTACTGGCGGCGGATCGCCGAAGAGTATGGCCTTGATCTCACGGTGGTCAGCGAGACCGTCGATCCGACATTCCGGTTCATGGCGGTCGATTGGGACGGCAAGATCCGGATGGATCCGTCGTCTCGCTATGCCATGCAACCGTTGCTCCAGCTCGCTGATCGGTTCGATGTCGCGGTGGCATGCGATACCGACCACGACCGGCATGGAGTGGTGACGCCGGGCAGCGGCCTCCTGCCCCCCAATCACTATCTGGCGGTGATGATCGCGCACTTGTTCACGCACCGCCCCGAGTGGTCCGAGCGCGCAGCGGTGGGCAAGACCGTGGTGAGCAGCGGCATGATCGATCGAGTGGCAGCTGCCGTGGGGCGCCCCCTCTATGAGGTCCCGGTCGGATTCAAGTGGTTTGCGGACGGATTGTTCGACGGGTCGCTCGGCTTCGGGGGCGAGGAGAGCGCGGGCGCGTCGTTCCTTCGCCGCGACGGTACGGTATGGACCACCGACAAGGACGGCATCGTGGCGGCACTGCTCGCCGCCGAGATCACCGCCGTCGCCGGCGTCGATCCGGCTGACTGCTACGCCCGGTTGGCCGATGCGCATGGGGCACCGGTAAGTGACCGCCTCGAGGCGCCGGCGTCCCGCGCGCAGAAGGCGCTCCTCAGCCAACTGGGCGCTGCCGAGATCACCGACGACACGCTCGCGGGAGAGCGCATCGACCAGGTGCTGTCGCATGCCCCTGGCAACAATGCCCCGATCGGCGGGATAAAGGTGACGACGGAGCACGGCTGGTTCGCTGCGAGGCCCTCTGGCACCGAGGATATCTACAAGATCTATGCGGAAAGCTTCCTCGGTCGGGAGCACCTCGATCAGATCCTCACCGAGGCTCAACGCATCGTCGATGCCGCGCTCGGCGGATCGGGGTCGGCATGACGACGCGGCGCTCCGATGTGGTGTTTCTGCTCGACTGCGACAACACGCTGCTCGACAACGATGCCGTGATCGACGCCCTAAGCGAGCATCTGATGGCGACCGTCGGGCCGGAGTGTCACGATCGCTACTGGGAGATCTACGAGACGCTCCGCACCGAGTGTGGCTATGCCGACTATCTCGGCGCCCTCCAGCGCTACCGCCTGGCGAACCTCACGGATAGTCGCATCCTCGAGATGTCGAGTTGGTTGGTCGACTATCCATTCGCGGAACGACTCTATCCGGATGCACTCGCCGTGGTGCGCCGCCTCGATGCGTTGGGCACGACGGTGATGCTGACGGATGGCGATGCGGTGTTCCAGCCGCGCAAGGTGATCCGCTCGGGCCTTTGGAACGCGGTTGGCGGCCGCGTCGAGATTTTCATCCACAAGGAAGAGATGCTTGACGCCATCCGCGAGCAATATCCTGCGGAACACTACGTGCTGGTCGACGACAAGCTGCGATTGCTGACGGCGTTCAAGATGGGGTGGGGCGATGCGGTGACCACCGTCTTCCCGCGGCAGGGCCATTACGCGCATGACCCCGAGTTGTGCTCCCGCTACCCGGCCGCCGACGTAACCATCGAACGAATCGGCGACCTCTTGACCCTCGACCCCTCGCTACTGATGCCCAGGACTTCCCGAGGCCAAACATGAGTGCGAATGATGCGGGCCCAGAGCTGCCCTCCCTCACCACCACGGCCGAATGGCATGCCCTTGTGGCGCATCACGCCGCGCTTGGCATGACCCACTTGCGTACGATGTTCGCCGATGATCCGGACCGCGGGACACGGCTGGTCGCGGAGGCCGCAGGGATCCGCCTCGACTACGCCAAGCAGCGCATCACCGACGAGACCATCTCCCTGCTGCTAGGTCTGGCTCGCGCCCGCGGTGTGGCCGATCACATCGAGGCGATGTTCGACGGTGTGCACATCAATCGCACCGAGGATCGTGCGGTGCTGCACGTCGCGCTCCGCGCGCCGCCCGGTGCCACGATCATGGCCGACGGAGAGAACGTAGTCCCCGGGGTGCATGCCGTGCTCGAACGGATGGGTACGTTCTCGCGGGCGGTCCGGAGCGGTGAATGGAAGGGACACACCGGCCAGCGGATCCGGAACGTGATCAACATCGGGATCGGTGGCTCCGATCTCGGGCCGGTGATGGCCCATCAGGCACTCCGATACTACAGCCAGCGCGATCTCACCTTCCGGTTCGTCTCCAACATCGATGGCACGGATTTCATCGAGGCGACGCGCGACCTCGATCCGGCCGAGACATTGTTCATCATTTGTTCCAAGACCTTCACCACGCTCGAGACGCTGACCAATGCGCGCTCGGCGCGCGCCTGGTGCCTTGGGGCACTCCACGACGAGGCCGCGATCCGCCGACACTTCGTGGCAGTCTCGACCAACGCGGATGGAGTCGAGGCATTCGGCATCGATCCGGCGAACATGTTCGGCTTCTGGGACTGGGTGGGCGGCCGGTACTCGATGGATTCCGCCATCGGTCTCTCGACGATGATTGCGGTGGGCCCGGAGCGGTTTCGCGAGATGCTGGATGGCTTCCACGCGATGGATGTCCACTTCCGGACGACACCATTCGAGCGGAATCTTCCCGTGTTGATGGGGATGCTAGCCGTCTGGAATACCAACTTCCTGGGCGCCACCACGCTGGCCGTGCTGCCGTACGATCAGTATCTGTCGCGGTTCCCCGCCTACCTGCAGCAGTTGATGATGGAGAGCAACGGCAAACGGGTGACACAGGGTGGCCGTCCCGTCGATCATGCCACCGGTCCGGTGGTGTGGGGCGAGCCGGGCACCAACGGTCAGCATTCGTTCTACCAATTGATCCATCAGGGCACCGAGATCATCCCGGCAGACTTTCTGGCCTTCAGGGAATCACTCAATCCGATTGGTCCGCATCACGACTTGCTGATGGCCAATGTCTTCGCCCAGGCCGAAGCGCTGGCGTTCGGGAAGACGGCGGACGAGGTGCGGGCGGAGGGCACGGCCGAGGCGCTTGTGCCGCATCGCACCTTCCCGGGGAATCGGCCGTCGTCGACCCTCCTCGCGGAACGACTCACGCCCACCATGCTCGGCTCGCTGATTGCCCTGTACGAGCACAGTGTGTTCGTGCAGGGCACGATCTGGGATATCGATTCATTCGATCAGTGGGGTGTCGAGCTCGGCAAGGTGCTCGCCACGCGCATCGGTGATGAGATTGCCAAGGGCCACATGGCCACGCTGACACACGACAGCTCGACCAACGCGCTGTTGCGCTGGTACCTCGAGTCACGATGAGGGGCGAGGGGCGCTGCCCCCTAGGCGCTCCGCCGCTTCCCGGTTAGGGTTAGCCCATGCCGTACCGGGTCCGGGTGGTGCTCATCGTGGGCGTCCTGCTCACCGCGGTGTCGCTGGTGGGACTGGCCGCGACGCTGGGGCATCCTGATGGGGCGCGCACCACATGGCAGGTTGTGCTCCTGCCGATGTACGGCGTGGGGGCGCTCTGCATGATCGGCGCCGGCATCTGGTGGCTGGTACGCTTCACTCGCCAGCGTCATGACCGACGCTGACCCTCTCGACCTGGAACCCGAAGACCTCACTCATGGCCGAACGCGACAGCTCTTCCTCTCGCCAGAACGATGCGCTCGCCGAGCGGTTGTTCGAGGCACGCACGATCATCATCTCCGGTGGCATCGACCAGCGGGTCGCCGAACGGGTCACCGCGCAATTGCTCGCGCTGTCTTCGGCTGATCCGAAGGCCCCGATCACGTTGTACATCAACTCGCAGGGCGGGCACGTCGAGGCGGGCGACACGATCCACGACATGATTCGCTTCGTGTCACCGCCGGTACATATCGTGGGGACCGGCTGGGTCGCGAGCGCCGGCGCCCTGATCTATGTGTCGGTGCCCCGCGCGCTGCGCTTCTGCCTGCCGAACACGCGGTTCCTGCTGCACCAGCCGGCCGGTGGGTCGGGTGGCACCGCCTCGGACATCGCGATCGAGGCGCGCGAGATCGTCAAGATGCGCGAACGACTCAACCAGATTTTCGCACGTGAAACGGGCCAGACCCTTGCGCGGATCGAGGACGACACCCATCGCAACTTCTGGTTGAGTGCCGAAGAGGCGATCGAATACGGGCTGGTCGGATCGATCATTTCCAACCAGGGAGAATTGCCATGAGCCGCGTGTTCATGCTGGCGGCGCTGATCGCGACGCCCTTCGCGCTCCAGGCGCAGGCCGTCGTCATTCCGTCGCCCGAAGCGCAGATTGCTGCCGCGGTCTTGCCGCTCCCCGAGGAGTTCCGCGCCGAGGCAACCGTCCTCGGCTACCGAGTGCCGGGGACCTTGGTGACCCTGCGTGAGGGGAGCGGCGCGATGGTCTGCCTTGCCGACAACCCGACGGAGGCACGGTTCCATGTCGCGTGCTACCATCGAGATCTGGAGCCATTCATGGCGCGCGGTCGCGCGCTACGCGCGAGCGGCGTCACCGACGCGGATTCGGTCGACGCGGTGCGATTCGCCGAAGTGAAGGCGGGCACGATCCGCATGCCGGACCGCGGGGCGCTCTGGCAGATGACCGGTCCGGCCGGCAGCTTCGATTGGGTCAGCAACACGGCGGACTCCACGGTGCGTTCGCTCTATGTGATCTACATCCCGGGTGCCACGGCCGCGAGCACGGGGATCTCCACCGCACCGGCCGTCAACCTGCCGTGGCTGATGTTCCCCGGCACACCCAAGGCGCACATCATGTTCGTGCCGCGGATGTGACGTGACCCAGTCGACCACTCCCCTGCCGCCCACCATGCGCCCGCTGCTGATCGGATCGGCGGTGGTGCTGATCGTGGTCGGCGCGGCCCTGATCTTGTTCAAGTCCTACATCCCGGGGGGGGTGCTGATCGCGGCTGGCGTGATGGAACTTCCGATTGCGTTCGTCCTCACGCGCGAGCGCTGAGCGACAATGCATCCTGATCTCGAGCGCACGGCGAGCGAGTTCACCGAGGCAGGGGCGCGGCTGCATCGCCTCGCCGAGACGGTCGATAACAAGGGTTGGAGCCGGCGCCCCGCTGTCGGTGGCTGGTCGATCGATGAGTGTATCGCGCACTTGACGCTGACCAACGAACGCTACGTGCCAATCTTCGTCGAGGCGATCGATGCGGCACCCGTGATGAGCGACCCACCGCTGCCGCTCAAGCAAGATCTCGCCGGTCGAATGCTTCGCTGGATGATGGAACCGCCGGTGCGATTCAAGTTGCCCACCAGCCCGGCGTTCCAGCCGCCAAGCAGTGCGGGCCGCTCCGCGACGCTCGCACGCTTCGAATCGGTCCAGGCACGACTGACCGACCTGATCCGGGAGATGGACGGTCTCGACGTGTCGCTCGTCCGGATCGCTTCGCCGTTCAACAACAAGCTTCGCTACTCCGCCTATTCAGCACTCCGCATCGTGGTGGCACACGAGCGCCGTCACCTTTGGCAGGCCGAGCGGGTGCGCGACGCCAACTCGCGAGCAGCCCAATGAATCCCTTCCTTGATGTACGGAGCTGCCTGCTCCGCGACCTTGATGGTTTTGTGGCGGAACTGCATGGGTATCCTGACGAACGACAGATCTGGGCGTTGCCCGCGGGTTTCGCCAACTCGACCGGGACACTCGCACTTCATGCAGTGGGCAACCTGCGACATTTTGTCGGTGCGGTGCTCGGCTCGACGGGCTATGTCCGCGACCGGGAGCGGGAGTTCAGCGCGCGCGATGTCCCTCGGAGCGAACTCATCGCCGAACTCGAGGAGGCCAGGCGCGAGATTGGGGCAGTGCTCGAGGAACTCGACCTCTCGCGCGCGGACGAGCCGTTACCGATCGCGATCCGCGAGTATCGACCGACCACTCTGCGGATGCTGGTACACCTCACCAGTCATCTCGCATGGCATTTGGGTCAGGCCGACTATCACCGTCGCGCGGTCACCGGTGTCACCCAACCGGTCGCGGCGCTTGGGTTGCAGATCTTGGCGGGGGATTGACGATCACGACCTCGCGCGCGTGGCTGCTCGTTGGTATCGCCGGCCTCCTTGAAGTGGCGTGGGCGATGGGGCTCAAGTACTCCGAGGGCTTCACTCGGCCCGTGATCAGTGCCGCAACCTTGGTGGCGATGGCGGCCTCGATGTGGCTGCTTTCGCAGGCACTCCGAGTCCTGCCGGCCGGGTCGGGTTATGCGGTCTGGACTGGAATCGGAGCGGTCGGGACCGCCATCCTCGGGATCGTGCTCCTCGGGGAGTCGCGTGCCACGCTCCGGCTCGCCTCCATTGGGCTGATCGTGGTGGGAATCCTGGGACTTCGGCTGACGGGAGAGTAGGGCTGCCTCTCTTGCCCGCACCCCCCTTCGGCGGGTAAATTCTCGCCCCGCACGGCCTCGGCCAGGTAGCTCAGTTGGTAGAGCACGTGACTGAAAATCACGGTGTCGGGGGTTCAATTCCCTCCCTGGCCACTCTTCGGTCGCCCCGGTACTCCCATGGAGTGCCGGGGCGTTCTGTTTGGGGTTAGCCGAGGGGGTGGAAGAGGGCCCAGAAGAATCGCCGGATCCTTCCCTTGCGCCTATCGGTCGGCCCGACGTAGCGCGGTACCTCGGTGCCCGAGGGCCGGTAGGTGGTCAGCCGATGCGGTTCGTGCGGCGCATGCGCCTTGGCTTTGGGCTCGAGCGGGTGACCGATGGGGTCGCCGCCACGGAACGGGTTGGGTTTGGTCGGGGCATTCATGGTTGCCGCCCTCAACTGACAGCCAACAAGAGTTCAAGCTTGTGGCGCAGGTCGCCCAGCGCCTTCGACTTGAACGAACCCTTGGTGCTCTCGAGCACGTCGACCGTCTCCTTGATCGCCTGCGTCAGCTGCGCACCGCGCGGGCAATTGATGATCTGACAGGCGTGGGCGTTACGAGGGACACCGGTGATGGCGGCCTGGCCGATCTGCTGCAAGTCGGTGATCGAGCCCATCACATTCCGGAGCGTGAGCGCCAGAAAGGAATCGACGCCGGCGCCGCCCGGGGCCGCCTCGGCCAGTGAGGCGAGTTCGTCACGCCATTCGGCGGCACGCGACTCGCTCTGCCGCATCGCCTGCCACGCACGGTAACGCCGGATGGCCTCGACGCTCTTGTCACGAAGGGTCTCGAAATCGATCGGCTTCGTGAGGTACGCCGCGACGGGCAAGTCGATGCAGACCATCGCCGATCGTGTCGAGGGGTACCCCGTCACGACGATGACCGGCAGGCCGCCACGACTCTCGGCAAGGCGCCTCAGGAGGGCGAGATCGTCATTGCCAGGCATCTCGAGGTCGCTGATGACGAGATCGTAGTCGCTCGTCTCGGCCGCCGCGATCGCGGCCGGCGCATCACCGACGGTGTCGACCTCGTACCCCTCTCGCCGCAACAGGTCCGCCGTCGCTTCGGCGAAGACGGTCTCATCGTCGGCAAGCAGGATCCGTCCCATGGTGCTCATGACTGCATGTCCTCGTTCACAGGATGATCGATCGGTAGCACGACTCGAAAGATGGCGCCGCCGACCGCATTGTCGCCGACGGAGATCGTGCCGCCCGCCGCGGTGACGCTGCGCGACACCATCGACAAGCCGAGCCCCATGCCGCTGTTCTCGGCGTTGGAGCCCTTGGTGGTGAAGAACGGCTCGAAGACGCGATCCCGCAGGCCGATCGGGACGCCGCTGCCCTGGTCGGACACCTCGAGAATCATCCCCCGGCCGTTCATGCGGCCGCTCATGGTGACGACGCCACCAGGCGGCGAGGCATCGATCGCGTTCTGTACAAGGTTGTAGACGATCTGGCGGAGCAAGGCACCACGTATGGCCACCACGGGCGGGATATCCGTCAGGTTCGTCTCGATGGTGACCTGCGCCTTCCGATTCATCTCGCCGAGGAGTGCCACGGCATCACCAATCACGCTGGAGACGGCCGTGGTCGATCCCTCTCGTTCGGGTCGGTAGGTCTCGTAGAGTCCACGTGTGACGGTGGCGATACGATCGACTTCGCGTTCGATGGCGCCAACATAGCGGTGGTGCGGATGATCCTCGGGCACCGCGTCCTTGATCAGCAGGAATGCGCTGCGGATGCCGGCGAGCGGGTTGTTGATCTCGTGCGCGACCCGCGCGGCAACTCGTCCCATCGAGGTGAGCGCCTCGACTTCGCGGAACTCCTGCTCCCGACGTCGAGCCTTGGTCACGTCGGCGCTGATACCGAGGACGCGTACCGCACGACCTTCAGCGTCGCGTTCGACGGCGCGACCCCGATCGACGATCTGGTGCCAGTCGCCCGCCGGCGTCGCAAGCCGATACTCGGTTTCGAATGTGGCACGGTCGTGTTCGACCTGACTCCACAATTCGCCGGCGACGCGCTCGCGGTCGTCGGGATGCACCAGCTCAAGCCACTCATCAAGCGTGTGCTTCATGGTGGTGGGGTTGAAGCCCATGTAGCGCCAGAGTTCGGGTGAGCGGTCGAGCGCGCCGCTGGTAACGTCCCACTCCCAGAGTGCATCGGTGTTGCGGTCGAGTGCTGATTGCAATTGCATCCGTTCCATCATTCGGGCACCACGGAACGCGCGGTCGCCGAGTCGGACGGTGACCGAGAGCAATCCGCTGACGATCAACCCGAGGATCAGCGCCACCTCGGGGAGTGTGGAGCGCAGAGCGCCAACAGTGGCCGGGGTGGGGCGTGCGATCAGGATCCAGTTGATGCTGCCGATGTTGAGTGGCACGACCTGGAGAGACGTGCTGGAACTCGGTGGTGCCGCACGCGGCGCGCCAATCGCGATGGTCCAATCGCCGGAGAGCTCGTTGGCGGCGCGCTGCAAGAGCCGTTCGGCCGTGATGATCGCGGCAACACCGCCGCGGCAGGCGCCGGCCACGCACGATGCCGCGTGGATCACCATCCGCGATGTGTCGTTCGGAATCGGAAGGATCGCGACTGGCGCCTGCCCCTGCACGCGTGCGATCGCCCGGACGGGGACGGCCTGCCCGATAGGCTTGGAGGCCGCGAGATCGGGGATCGCGGTGGTCGGCGTGCCGAGCGAGTCGAGGATCGCCAGGACGCTGGCCGCCGGGACATCCGGGCGGAGTTGCGTCAAGGCGAGTGTCTCGAG
>JBDTNH010000034.1:0-23108 GCA_039933845.1 Gemmatimonadota bacterium | reverse complement strand
ACCCGCTTCGCCTGACCCAGGTCGGCCATCGTCGCGTTCTCGAGCTTGAAGCCGACTTCCTCGGAGATGACGTTGCCGCCCGTCAACACCGCGATGTCGCGAAGCATTTCCTTGCGGCGATCGCCGAAGCCCGGCGCCTTGACGGCGGCGACCTTGAGCGTGCCACGGAGCTTGTTGACGACCAGCGTCGCCAGCGCCTCACCATCAATGTCCTCGGCGATGATCAGGAGCGGCTTGCCCGACTGGGCCACCTTCTCGAGTACCGGGAGGAGATCCTTCATGGCCGAGATCTTCTTGTCGTGGATCAGGATCATCGGCGCGTCAAGCACCGCTTCCATCGCCTCGGGATCGGTCACGAAGTACGGCGAGAGATAGCCACGGTCGAACTGCATGCCGTCGACGGTCTCCAGCGTGGTCTCGAGGCCCTTGGCCTCCTCAACCGTGATGACGCCCTCCTTGCCAACCTTCTCCATCGCTTCGGCAATCTTCTTGCCGATCTCGGCATCGCCGTTCGCGGAGATCGTGCCGACCTGCGTGATCGCCTTGGTCGAATCGGCCTTCACCGACATCGCCTTCAGCTCAGCCACCAACGCCTCGACGGCGCGGTCGATGCCACGCTTGATCTCCATCGGGTTGGCACCCGCGGTGACGTTCTTGAGCCCCTGCGTGAAGATCGCCTGGGCAAGCACGGTCGCCGTGGTGGTGCCGTCGCCGGCGAGATCGGACGTCTTGGTCGCGACTTCCTTCACCATCTGCGCGCCCATGTTCTCGATCGCATCCGACAACTCGATCTCCTTCGCGACCGTGACACCGTCCTTGGTCACCGTTGGCGACCCGAACTTCTTGTCGATCACGACATTCCGACCCTTGGGGCCGAGGGTGACCTTCACCGCCTCGGCGAGGGCGTCGACACCCTTGCGCAGCTTGGCGCGGGCATCCACATCAAACATCAGTTCCTTCGCAGCCATCTGTTGCGTCTCCAGTGTGTTCTGTGAGTGACTCAGCCGAGCTTGGCGAGGACGTCCGAGGCCTTGATGATCATGACCTCGTCACCACCGATGGTGTACGGCGTCCCGCTGTACTTCCCGTAAAGCACCTTGTCGCCGACCTTCACATCCATCGGCACGCGGGCGCCCTTCTCGAAACGACCCGGCCCAACGGCGATCACTTCGCCCTGGGTCGGCTTTTCCTTGGCAGTGTCAGGGATATAGAGCCCCCCGCGCATCTGTTCGGACTCGTCACTCGGCATGATCACAACGCGATCCTCGAGCGGGGTGATCTTGAGCGTGGACTTCTTGGCAGCCATTGCCTGGCCTCCGACTACGACGTGGGAAATCAGATTGGTGAACGGTACGTTGGCACTCACTAAAGCCGAGTGCCAGCACGCCAATAATGCGGGCCCGAGAGCCGCAAGTCAAGGCAATACAGTCAATTGGCAATCGGTGTGCCGGAGTGCTAAGCCAGAATGGCAGGCGACTGGGAGATCTCGACCGCGGCCTGACGGGCGCGGTTAAGGGGGACCTTCGGTCCCCTATTCGACGACGCGGCGGACGCCGACCCAACGGCGCAGCCAGTAGCGGCCGGTCGGGTCGTCTTCGGCGAGGCGGGAAATACTCACGCCCTTGGCGGCGCTATGGATGAAGCGTCCCTCGCCGACGTAAAGGCCCACATGGCTGATCTTGTCACCGTCGACGGCGAAGGTGAGGATGTCACCGGGCAGGAGTTCGTCGATGTCGCGCCGAATCGGGATACCGGCACCGGCCTGACTGGCGGAGGTCCTGGGGATCCGGATGCCATGTTGGCCGTAGGCATAGTAGATGAGCCCCGAGCAGTCGAACCCACCACTGCCGTCCCCGGTGCCGCCCCAAACGTAGGGCTGGCCCATCTCCTCGAGCGCTGTCGAGACCACGGCCCCGAGCAGCTCGGCCTTCGAATCGGGAATGCCCGCGGCACGGAGTCGTTCGGTGGTGCGCTTCGGGACGTATAGCCCCACCTCACCGACGCCGGCCGCTCCGCGTCGCGGCTTCCGCCAACCCAGCCCAAATGAGAGTTCGACGCCATCGCGGCCCTCGATGGTCGAGTTCCGCCAGCGTCCCTCGAGCGTGCCACGGATAGCGCCGATCGAAAAGAGCGGCTGCCGAACTCCGATCGAGCTGCCATACCACACCCGATCCTGATCGCGGAATCCGACGCCAGCCGTTCCCCCGATGAAGACCGCTGGCATCCGGTCGCCCCCGTCGAAGAGGGTGAAGTCGAGACCCACGCCGAAGAGGCGACCGCTCGTGCCACCCTCTCCCGGGAGGACGTTGCCGGAGAGGTCTACACCAATTGGCCCAAGCAGCGCCCGCTGTACCGTGAGGCGCCAGGTGTTGTCGTCGGGTTCTCCCGCGAGCTGGTAACCGGCCGAAAGGATGACACCGTCCTGCGCATGGAGGCGCGGGAGCGCAATGCTCAACACGAGGATTGCACGGACTATGGTGCGGTCGATCAACTGGTGGCCTCGACGTCGGGGGAAGTCGGCTGGGAATCGTCGTCAGAGGGGTCGTCGGGAGGATCGCTGCCGACCACCTCTTCCATGCCCTGCTCGGTGGGGACGCCCTCGGTGGTCACATGAAGCACTTCGCGGAGCCCGCGAGATCGTTCGAGCAACTTCATCCATCCCCAGAAGCCGAGGACCGCGCCGAGGAGGCCCCCAATCGCCATGATGATCAACGCGCGCCCGGTGGAAAACTGCGGGGCGACCACTGCGAGCGTGGTCGCCCCGAGCGCGGCGGCGAGCGTGATCACCAGCGGCGTGAGCAGCCAGCCGATGATCCGGAACAGGAGCCGCGCGATGCGCGCGACCACCCGGTGCTCCTCAGCCCTTTGGGGTGCCGAGGCCGCTCAGCACGGTCCCAACCGCGAGGGCAGGCATCACGGCGACCGCGAACGTGCCGACGGTCCAGCCGGCGTGGGGCACATGAATCATGATGGCGAGCACTCCGAAGGTCGCCGCGAGCACGGCGACCATACCGATGGCCACTCCCAACGATGGCGAGCCCCGCTTGGCGCTTTGATTCGAGAGGATGTACGCCCCCATCCACGGCAGAAAGGTGCCGACCATCCACCACGTGGGGTGGTACCACCAATTGGAGTGGCCACCGATCTCGTACCAGCGGTTGGTCCAGGTGCCGAGCGGCTGGAGCAGGACCACGTCAAGGACGAGGAAGGTCAGTGCCGCTCCCAGTCCGATACCGGCGGCACCGGCGATTCCCTCGATCGAGCGTGCGCGGGTCCAGAGACCGGGCACGAAGGCGACAATCGCTACCCCGATGGCCACGACGACGCCGGTCAGTGCATGGTCGACCGTGCCCTCGAATACGCGATTGATGAGCGAGACGAGCAGCACGGTCACCGCCTCGATCACGCCGAGCACGATCGAATACCGGACAATGCGGGGGACGTCGGTGAGGTCGTAGGAAGCATCGGTGCGGACCGCGGTGGTCATCGATCAACTCTCCGTGGAGGGTGCTGAGATGTCGGGAAAGTAGCCATGTGGCGGGCTGTCGGCCAAGGGGCGGCCCGCCATGCCGCGCTCAGAGCAGCCATGCCATCAGGACCGCGATGTCGGTGAGTGCCCAGGCACCGAGTGCGTGGTACATGCCGAGCTGGTGCGCTTGTGGGGACCGTGCACTCCCGGACCTCAGCCATGGTAGCAGGACAGCGAGCCAGCCGCTGCCTGCCAGCACGAGCAGCATCGCTCGGAGCCCCAGGGTTCCTGCCCTACCCCATTCACCGACCCATGCCGCCGCTCCGAACATGACGAATGCCAGGATGGCGAGCCCGAGCGCCCATCTCAGCGAGTTCGTGACGCCGAGCATCAGCACGAGCGTCCGATCGCCGCGGGCGCGGTCCTCGTCCATCTGATAGATCTGGGTGAGCGGGTACAGGGCGGCAAACAGCGGACAGAATCCCCAGAACAGCAGCGCGTGTTCGAGGTCGAGGGATCGACCGGTGATCGCCCAACCGGCCCACGGCGTCAGCGTCCCGAAGCCGACCATGTTGATGAGCCAATCGACACCGGCCACCGCCTTGAGGCGGAAGGGTGGCACCGAGTACGCGATCGACATGAGCACCGACACGCCGTACAGCCAGCGAAAGGTCACTGGCAACCGCCAGGTGAGCACGCCGCCGCCGATCATCAGGAGCATCGCGAAGAGTGCGAGCCCTCGTGGCGGTTGGGGGGGGGCCTTCAGGTAGGCAACATCGCCCTCGTCGCGATCGAACGCCGAGTTGATGGCGAGGGTGCCGCCGTTGAGCGCGACGACCCAGAGTGCGAGGCCGAGCCAGGTGCGTCGATCCGGGACCGTGAACCCAGCGGCGAGCAACCATCCGAGGGCGGTGTGTGCCGTCATGATCGGCCACTCGACCGGTCGGAGGTGCAACAGAAACGGGAGTGCCGGCCCGAGCAGTCGATGGCCGATCCGACGCGCGGCGGTGGCGCGAAGCGGATCGACGGCGGCGTGCGTCACCCGGGCAAGCCGAGCGCGTCGGCCGCGACGCGCAGCCCGTGGAGCGTGAGGTCGGGATCGACGATGGGATCGTGTCGCGAAAGCGGCGCCACGAGTGACGCGAGTCCGCCCGTGGCGATCACGATCGGCACGTGGGCGGTCGGCCATTCACGTCGGATGCGATCGACCATGCCGTCGATGGCGTCGGCCGTGCCGAACAGCACGCCACCTTGGATATGTTCTCGCGTGGTGCGACCGATGGCCCGAGATGGGGCGACGAGTTCGGTGGCCGTCAGCTTCGCGGCCTTCCGGATCAGTTGTTCGGCGGACGTTTGCAGCCCTGGCATGATCGAGCCACCGATGAATCTTCGATCGGCGGTGACACAATCGAAGGTGGTTGCGGTGCCGAGATCGATGACGATGGCATCGACGCGGTGCTGGTCGAGTGCGCCGAGTGCGTTGGCGATCCGGTCGGCACCGACCGCCCAGGGCTCGTCCACATCGAGTGTGAGCGGGAGATCGGCCTCGGGCGTGACCACGCCGATCCGCTGCGTCATGCCGCGACGGACCGCGGCAGTCATCGCGGTGGTGACGCCCGGGTTGACCGACGCGATGCAGGCGGCGTTGATCTCGTCGGGGGAGTGCCCGGCCCGTACCACGATCGCCTCGAGCAGGAGGGCCCACTCATCCGGCGTGCGCTCCACGGTGGTGGTGAGCCGCCAGTGGCCCCGCATGGTCTCCTGGTCAGAGAGCCCGACGGTGACCTCGGAGTTGCCGATATCAATGACGATGCGCATGCCACAATCTCATGTGGGGGCACCGTCCGCCGCCACCTCGCCAGTGCGGACCATCACCAAGAGTCCATCTCGCTGGCGCACACGGAGCGATCCATCCGCGGTGATCCCTTCGGCGATTCCGGTGACCGGCATCATGATCCGGCGACCGAAGAGGTCGTCCCGAAGGCTCCACGCCTCGAGTTCATCCGAATCGAGGGAGCCGACTCGGGTCGTCGCGCCGCGGATGGCATCGACCACCAGCGGGGCCATCGCCTCCGGAGTCGGCACGGTGGTGACTTCGGCGAGCGATGCGGCCTCGGTCGCGAACTCGTCGGGCACGCGGTTCCGGAGATTCACCCCGACGCCGATCACGACCCAGTCGGCACGGGTTCCCTGCCAGCGCGCCTCGATCAGCACGCCGCCGACTTTTCGTTCGGCGAGCCGGAGATCGTTGGGCCATTTGAGCATGACGCGTGGCAGGCGCGGAATCGCCGATTCGAGCGACAGTGCCACGGCGATGCCGACCCGGAGCGAGAGGACCCCGAGCTCGGTGCTGCCCATGTCGCGTGCGAGCACCGAGCACCAGAGCCCGCCGTCACCGGCGGCCCAGCGTCGTCCGAGTCGCCCGCGCCCGCTCACCTGTCGGGCGGCCACTACGGCCAGTCCGTGTCCCCCCCCCCACTCTGCACGACGGTGCACCTCATCCATCGTACTGTCGACCTCGTCGAGCAGCACCAGATCTGGCACTCAGATCACCTTCGAGGTGATGAGCAGGATCAGGAGTGCGCCGAACGCGATCCGGTACCAGGCAAACGCTGTGAACGAGTGGCGCTCGACGAACCGGAGGAAGCCACGAATCACCATCAGGGCAAAGAGGAACGCCACGAGGGTCCCGATCAGGAAGAGGGGGACGTCGTCGGCACCGAGCAGGCCTCGATTCTTGAAGAGATCGAGACCAGCGGCACCAACAATGGTCGGGATCGCGAGCAGGAATGAGAACTCGGTCGCGACCGGGCGCGAGAGGCCACTGGCGTAGCCACCGAGAATCGTGGCCGCGGCCCGCGAGGTGCCCGGGATCATCGAGAGCACCTGCGCAAAGCCGATCAGGACCGCTTGCCGCGGCCGGATCTGGTCGGTCGTGTTGGCCGTGGTCCGGGGCGCGGCCCATTCGATGCCGAGCATGATGACGCCGCCGACGATCAGTGCGGCCGCCACCACCATGGGTGAGAAGAGCACCGCCTTGATCCAATCGTGTGCCAGCAACCCGATCACGACCGCCGGCAGGAAGGCGAGGATCAGGTTCCCGGTGAGTCGTTGCTCGCTGCCTGACGAAAAGCTCCTCAGCGCCAAATCCCACAGTGTGGTCCGGTAGTGCCAGACGACCGCGAGGATTGCGCCGATCTGAATCACCACCTCGAACGTCGCGGCACGTGGCCCCGTGAAGTCGAGCAGGGCGCCGACCGCGATGAGGTGGCCGGTGGAGGAGACCGGGAGAAACTCGGTCACGCCTTCGACCAGTCCGAGGATCACCGCGACGAGCAGAGGTGGGAGCCAGATCATCGCGCCAACACCTCTTCGTAGAACGCCTCGTAGGCCGGGACGATCGCGGCCGCAGAGTACTGGCGCGCCTTTTCGAGTGCGGCGGCGCGCATGCGCTGGTGCTCCACCGGATCACGGAGCAGGTTCACCGCCCGCCGTGCCATTGCCTCGACGGAGCCAGGTGGCTCGAGGATGCCATCCACCTCGTCGGTGATCACCTCCGGGAGCCCACCGGTCCGGGCGGCAACCACCGGTGCGCCACAGGCCATCGCCTCAAGCGCCGCGAGACCAAACGACTCGGTCTGTGACGGCAAGAGGAAGAGATCTGCCGCCGCGAGTACCGAAGCCACCGCATCGAGCCGACCGAGGAACCGGACGTCGCCCCCGACCCCGAGCTCCCGGGCCTCCGTTTCGGCGTCGTGGCGATCGGGACCATCGCCGACCATCAGCAGGGTCGCCGGCATCGCGCGCCGCACCCGGGCAAAGATGCGCACGACATCCTTGACCCGCTTCACCTCGCGGAAGTTGGAGATGTGCACCAGCACCTTGTGGCCGTCGGGAGCCAGCGCGTCCCGCGGCAGGCCCGCCTCGGGGTGATACTCATCGAGATTGACGAAGTTGGGAATCACGCGCAGGTCACACTGCACGCACCCGAAGGCCCGATAGGTCTCGTCGCGCAAGAACTCCGACACCGCGGTGGCACCATCCGATTGCTCGATCGAGAACTTGGTGATTGCGTAGAACGAGTTCTCCTGACCGACCAGCGTGATGTCGGTCCCATGCAACGTCGTGATGACCTTGATGTCGTGTTCCTTCTTGAGCATCTCGCGGGCAAGATAGGCCGTCGTCGCGTGCGGGATGGCATAGTGCACATGGAGCAGGTCGAGCTTCTCCTCGAGCGCCACCTCGTACTGCCGCGAGGCGAGCGCCAGCGTATACGGGAAGTGATCAAAGAGCGGGTACCGACTCATCGTGGTGTCGACCTGATGGAAGACGGCCCGGTCGACGTACCCGCGCATCCGGAACGGCGAGTCATAGGTGATGAAGTGGACGTGGTGGCCACGTCGCGCCAGCTCGAGCCCGAGCTCGGTCGCGACGGCGCCAGACCCACCGTAGGTCGGATAGCAGGTGATGCCGATTTTCATGCGGGTATCTCGTTCCATGCGGCAGCGATGGTGGCCGCGAGTCGGTCGGGAGCAGGTGAGGCGTCGAGCGCAAGCACGTCGCCACTGATCTGATTGCGAAACCACGTGTCCTGCCGCTTGGCGTACTGACGCGTGGCGAGTGCCACGGTTTCGGCGTAGCGGTCCTTTGGGAGCCGTCCCTGGAGCACATCGATGGCCTCGCGAACGCCGATGCCGTCCATGCCCGGTCCAGTGAGCGGCGCGCCGTCAGCCAAGAGTGCCGCGATCTCCTCGATCGCACCCCGGCGAACCATTTCGGCCGCACGCGCATTGATCCGCTGGTGGAGGACCGCACGCGGCACCGAGAGTCGGACGACGAACGGGGTGATCGTGCCGCCGCTGCGTGCCGCTTGCTGCCACCAGGAGAGCGGATGGCCCGTGAGTATGGCCATCTCGATCGCCCGCGACGCACGGTGTCGCCCGCCACTCCCCACGAATCCCGGATCGAGGCGATCGGCCCAGCGCACCAATGTGGCATGATCCATCCGGCTGGTCAGGGCGCTGAGCGCGTCTCGACGGGGACGATCGAACGGTGGCTCAGCGAACAACCCGTCGATGAGCGCCTTGACATAGAGGCCGGTCCCGCCGACCACGATCGGCACCCTGCCGCGTGCGCGGATCGCGGCGATCACCTCGGTCGCCTCTTCAGCGAAGCGACCCGCGTTGTATCGCTCACCCGGCACAATCAGGTCAATCAGGTGATGTGGCACTCGTTGCCGTTCGCGTGAGGTCGGCTTGGCGGTGGTGATGTCGAGGCCGCGGTAGACTTGGCGCGAATCAGCGGAGACGATCTCGATGTCGAGGTGGTCGGCGAGTGCCAAGGCCACCGCGGTCTTGCCGACGGCAGTCGGACCCACCAGCACCAGCGTCCTATCGCCGTCCAAACCGTCGCTCCAGTTCCTCATGCGGCAACTGCACGATCGTGGCGCGGCCATGCACATCGTGCGGCGGGAGCTCGCAGGCGAAGAGCCGAGCCAGCAACTGTCGCATTTCGGACGGGTCGAGCGGCTGCCCGGCCTTGACGGCGGCGCGACAGGCCCAGGTCTGCACGAAGCGTTCGATGCGATTGGCCCAGCCACCAAACCGACCGCGTGCGAGGTCGCTCACCAGCTCGCGGAACGAGGCGATCGCGTCGAACCGGGGGTGCGGCTGTGGTGCGGCATGGAGGGCCACGGCGCGACCACCGAAGGGTTCGACTTCGTATCCCATGCGACGCAGCAGGTCGGCGTGCGCACTCAGCACATCGAGCTCCTCGTCGGTGAGCTCGATCGTTTCGGGAAGCAGCATGCGCTGCCCTGGCATGCCATCCGCTTCGATCTCGGCCATCGCCTGCTCGTAGAGCACGCGCTCGTGTGCGGCGTGCTGGTCGACGATCACCAGCCCCTCGGGTGCCTCGTAGCAGATGTAGCTGTCGGCCAGCTGGAAGATCGGCACCTGCCAGCCGCGGACGGGGGGGGACGAATCAACCGAATCGTCGTCGTCGGGAGCGACGCGGTCGAGGTCGAGTGGCGCGAAGAGATCCCTCGGCTGTTCCCCGAGCGGCGGCGCACTCCACTCAGCTCTCGGTGGGGGAGGCGATGACGGGAGCGGCCCCTGCCCCACCATGGCGGCCGCGACGAGTTCGCCAAGGGCATGACGCACGGATTCCTCGACGGCGCGCTCGACCGCATGGCGATCGCGGAAGCGGACCTCGAGCTTGGCCGGATGGACATTGACATCGACGAGGGCAGGATCGACCCCGACATCGAGGAAGAGTGAGGGACGATCCCCCGGATGAATCGCGGAGCGGTAGCCCGACTCGGCGGCACGAATCAGGAAGTGGTCGCGGAACGGACGGCCATTCACCAACAATTGCGTCCGGCGCCCCGTGGGGCGTGCATCGGCCGGCCGCTGGGCGAATCCCTCCACGCGGACCGGCCCCACCGCGAAGGACACCGGGATGAGGGTGCGTGCCATCTCCTCGCCCCAGACAGCCGCGACCCGTTCATCCCGGTGCTGGTCGGTGGGGACATCGAGTCGGAGCCGCGCGTCGAGCGTCAGGGAGAACCCGATCGCCGGATGCGCCAGGGCAAGCGTCGAGACGACATCGGCGATTGCCCGGGATTCACTCGCCGCCGAGCGCAGAAATTTCCGACGAGCCGGTGTGTTGAAGAAGAGGGCGCGGACGGTGACGGTGGTGCCGCGGCGTCGCGCCACTTCGCGCACCGCGTCGATCCGTCCCGCAGCTGCGGTGATCTCCGTGGCGACGCCATCGGTCTCGGCGGTGGTGATCGCGAAGCGCGCGACGGAGGCGATGGCCGGCAGCGCTTCGCCCCGAAATCCGAACGAGGCGATCCCCACCAAATCTTCGGCCAGGCGAATCTTGCTCGTGGCATGACGGTCGAGGGCCAGGATCGCGTCGTCACGCGACATGCCGCTGCCGTTGTCGGCAATCTCGATTGACGTCTTGCCGCCATTCTCGACCGCGATGCGGACATGGGTGGCACCGGCATCGAGCGCATTCTCGACCAGTTCCTTCACGACCGAGGCCGGGCGTTCGACCACCTCGCCGGCCGCGATCTGGTTGGCGACCGCATCGGGGAGGATCGCCACTCGGCGCACGGTGTCGAGCATCATCCGTTCAATCTAGCCGAGTGAGTGGGACCAGCCGCTCGGCCGCGAGCCAACCCCGGGCGCCGTCGTCGAGCAGCACAAGGAACCAGTCTCCGTGCCGTCGCTCAATCGTCGCGATCGCCCATGCGGGGGCGGTGCCGAGGACGGGGGCACCGGTGGTCGGTGAGACGCGATATTCACTCGCGGCACGCACCAGCCCCGCGCGTTCGTGTGCCGACCGGGTCCGCGCCACCGCGAGCCCGCCGGCGATGGTACCGATCGCCAGCGCGCCCATGGCCAGACGCCGATACCGACGGTGTGCCATCGTGGCGACGAGCCAGCAACCGAGTGCCAGCAGGATCAGCTCGTCTCGGCTCAGCGGGACAGACGGACCACGCAGCAGCACCGGGGCCGGGATGCTGGGGACGGTCCCGATCGCATCCCGCAGTGCCCGGTTCCGCGGCGCCAGCTCGAGGCCGTGCAGCCATGCCGCGACCGCACCAATATTGTCGCCGCCGAGATGACGCGCCGCACCAAGGTTGAGCCAGGCACCTGGCGCATCGGGGAGTGAGTCGACGACCTCAGCGAAGAGACGCTCAGCGCCGACCGCGTCACCGGCCCGATATCGCGTGCCACCTTCGGCGGCCTGACCGGCAAGCCCGCGGAGAGGGAACAGGATCAGTCCGGCTGCAACCAGCAGGACGAGTGCGCCGCGCAACTGCTGGATCACCCGTTCGACCACCGGGTCGACCGCGGGTTCGTTCGCGCCCAGCGCCCAGCGATGACGGGTGCGTGCTGCGAACCACCGACCCACCTGGCGAGCATCCTCTCGGGGCACGCCGCGGCGCCGGAGCACCACCTCCATCTCGGCGGGTTCGGGTAGCGCGCCGCGACCGAGCAGGCGACGAAGTTGTTCGGCCGCATCGACCTGCCGAACAGGTGCCGGGATCGGACGGGCCTTGTGACGACGCCAGAGCATCACACCAATCGGCATGATCCCGAGCAGAAGGAGGAGTGGCCAGCCACGCTCCACGATTCGGGTCGAGACCGGGATCCAGGTGCCGGTGACCAACGGGATCGTTGGCGCTGAACTGGATCGTCCGGCCGGCTCGATAACGATCGGCAACGCGGCGGCGCGAGCGATTTCGACCGAGATACGCTCCGGATCGAAGTAGGGATAGGTCACGGCCGGCAAGGTCATCACCCCGGCGCTGTCGGGGACGATCGTGAAGCGGAACCGCTTCTCGCCGGCAACGACGCCGTTCGGGCGACGCACGTCCTGGCGAGTCGGTTCGATATAGACGCGGCCGCCAGAGGGCCACTGCACGGCCGGTTCCGGCCAGAGCGTGACGTTGCCCTCGCCGCTGATCACCAGCTCGACGGTTACCGGCGTGCTCGCCTTGACCGTCGTGTTCGGCAGGCGCCAAGCAACACGCATTGCATGCGCGGTCGGACCGTTGCCGAGGGCGGCGGCGAGCTTGGCCGGAATCGGGAGGACGCGAATGCTCACCGGACGCGAGGCGAGCGACTTCCGGTCCTCTGGGGCGAAGAACGACACGGACGATGGCACGGCGTAGGTGAGCACCGCCGATGGGGCTTCGATGGTGCCGGCGCCCAGCGGAAAGAGCGTTTGATGCGAGAAGAACAGGTCGTACAGGCGGCCATTCACGCGGCGTGTCTCGACGAGGGTGGGGCCCTCGTTGCCGGGGGCGTTCCAGAAGCCCGAAAAGGCGGGCGCACGCAACGTGGGGATCCGTCGCAAACGCTCGCGGAGATCCCGGGGGAACCACGCGGCGGTGACCAGTTCCACTTGTTCGCCCACATAGGCCTCGCGCGCCGAGAATCGGGTGCCCACCGTCACCTCGCCGTTCACTGGCGGCTGGAAGGCTCCGATCATGTCGCGCACGCGGGGCGAGAGCCCATTGGTGGTGTCCTGCGCCGCGAACACCGCGAGGAGTGCGAGGGTGACGATCACCAGTCGGGTCCTCCCGGTGGGGCACCGCGCCGCTGTTTCCTCGCCAGTTCCTTCCGCGTCTCGCCTTCGGCGCGTTCCATGGCGCCGAGCACCTGTTCGGCCTCGGACTCACTCATCTCACCGGGCTTCCGCTCGCCGGAGTCGGCCCCCGGTGGTGGCTCGTTGTTGCTCCCTCCCCCCCCCTCTTTCGGCGGCGGGGGCGGACGCATCAGGCGGCGTGCCAGTTCATAGTTGAATTTCGCCGCCGGATCACCCGGTGCCAGCGTGAGCGCATCGCGCAGGTGGGTTGCCGCATTGGTGAGGAGCGAATCGCG
Organism: Gemmatimonadota bacterium; assembly: GCA_039933845.1. Classification (GTDB taxonomy): domain Bacteria; phylum Gemmatimonadota; class Gemmatimonadetes; order Gemmatimonadales; family GWC2-71-9; genus Palsa-1233. Next base: position 10,238 of record JBDTNH010000034.1, on the reverse strand, counting down.
TGCGCTGCTGTCCTGGCGCGCCGCCAGCAGCGTGGCCGTGCCGAGATTGTACAACGCCCGACGGCGGAGATCGGGGTCGAGCGAGGTCGCGGCGCGTTCGAGTGCGCCGATGGCGGCGGGGAGATCCCCCTGCACGAGCGCGGCGGTACCGGCATTGTACCAGACGGTATCGCCACCTCGTCGCTTGGCCTCCTGCAGGAATGCGGGTAGCGCGCCGGTGGTATCCCCGTGAGCGAGGAGCCGCGCCGCGGTGGTCGGTCGCTGGGCGTGGAGCGCGGGTGTGACACACAGGGCAATCCCGATCAACGCCGCGGTGCGGAGCCGGAGGGTCTGGATCGCGAGCAGGACGAGGGCCGCCACCGCGAACAGCCATCCGCGCGGCACCAGATCCGCGGCGAGCTGATCGCGGACCGCGGCGCGATCGAGCCGGTCGAGCGAGCGGCGCACGTCCCCGGCGGGGTCCGGTGCATCTGGGGAGATGAGCTCGCCTCCCGCGGCGTCGGTCATGGCCGTGAGAATGGCATCGTCCCGGCGGGTGATCACCTCGCGGCCGTCGGCATCGAGGTGCCAGCTCCCCGCCTCATCGGGAATGCGAACGCCTGCGGTCTGGCCGAACGGTACGGTGATCAAGGAGATGCGATCCTTCTCGAGCCCACCCGCCGCACCGGTGACCGTCGATTCGCCATCGAAGCTCTCGCCATCGGTCAGCACCACCACCGCGCGGTCCCCCCCCTCGCTCGACTGGGTCAGCACCTCATGGGCGAGTGCAATCGCGGCGCCAAGCGAGCTGCCACCGTCGGAGGCGACATTCGGGTCGAGGGCATCGAGTTGCAGGGCGATCGCCGTCTGGTCGAGCGTGAGCGGCGACATGAGGTATGGGCGCGCGGCAAACGCCACCAGCCCGAGCCGATCACCCGAGAGATCCTGCACGAGGCGACGTGCCACCTGGATCGCCCGCGTGAGCCGATCCGGGACCGCATCCCGTGCGAGCATCGACCTGGAGATGTCCATCACGATCACGACATTGATCGCGCGCGACTCGGCGGCATCCGAGGCCAGACCCCAGCGCGGACCGGCGAGCCCGATCGTGGTGAGCAACGCGGCGGCCGCGAGCAGGTAGGGCGAGCCTCGCCCCGTGCGCGACGCGAGCTCGCCAAGCGGTGCGGACCACGCGGCGGACGCCCGAAGTCGGACCCGACGCGCATGCATCGCCAACAGCAGGATCAGGAGGCCGACCAGCGGCGAGACCCAGAGCAGGAGTGGGCGTTCGAACATCATGGGACGCGCACCACCACGGTGGCGCTCACCAGCAATTCGAGACAGAGGAAAATTAGCGCCCCGACCAGAAACGGCCCGGTGCGTTCGTCCTGACGGACGTAGCGGACCACATCGACGCGCGAGCGCTCGAGGCGATTGACCTCCTGGAAGATTCGCGCGAGCGATTGGGCGTCCTTGGCGCGGAAGTACCGGCCGCCGGTCTCGTCGGCGATCTCGGTGAGAAGCACCTCATCGATCTTGACCGGGACCGTCTCATAGCGGAATCCACTCAGCCCCTGACTGGTCGGAATGCGGGCCTCGCCCTCGGTCCCGACCCCGACGGTGTAGACCTTGATCCCGAATGCCTGCGCGGTCTTGGCGGCAGTCCGGGGGTCGATGATCCCGCGATTGTTCTCGCCGTCGGTGAGGAGCAGCACCACCTTCTCCTTGCCGGGCACCTTTCGGAGCCTGGCCACGGCGGTTGCCAGCCCAGACCCGATGGCGGTGCCATCCTCGAGCAGGCCGACCTCGAGCGCCGCAACCGCCCGTTGGAGCGCGGGATAGTCCAGGGTCACTGGAACCTGGGTCAGTGCCTCGCCAGCGAACGTGACCAGTCCGATTCGATCCGCCGTCCGACCTCGGATGAAACTCGCGGCCTGCTGCTTGGCTACCGTGAGCCGGTTCGAGGGCGCGAAGTCCTCGGCGAGCATCGACGACGACACATCGATCGCGATCACGATCGCGATCCCATCACTCGAGACCAAGGTGCGATCACCGCGACGGAACGGACCGGCCGCTGCGGCAACCAGCATCGCGAACCCCAGCGACCGGAGGGCCGGCGGGACCAGCAACTTCCAGCGGCCACGCACTGCCGCATGGAATGGACGCGCATCGCTCACCGGTGCGGCACTGACCCGAATCTTGCCCCGGCGCCACCACCAGAGTGGCAGTGCCAGCAGCAGCAGGAAGAGCCATGGGCGGGCGAAAAAGATCATCGGCCGACCCGGTCGCCGGTGACGAGGGCGAGCCCCTCGTCTGCCAGTGTGCGCAAGCGCGATTCGGCAGTCCCGGCGAAGCGTACCTCGGCCACGGCCGCACGCCATGCCATGCCGTCGTCGGTGCCCGGTACCAGCTGGCCGAGGTGGTCAATCACGAGAAGCACCTCCCCGGCCTGGAGCCATCGGGCAAGTCGGGCCAGCTTCTCCGCGCGGGTCTCCGGCAGGACGGCGACCGCGGTCTCGCGCGGTCCGCGACGTCGCCACCACCATGCGGCGACACCGAACACGACCAGCAGCGGAATCAAGACCAGGAATGGTGCCGGCGTCCGCTCCGCGCGCGGTATCCATGGACGTGCCTGTTGCGGTGTCAGGGTATCTGGCGTCGCACCCACCGGGAGGACCGAACGGACGTTGAGCTCCACGGTCGCATCGGGCAAGGTGTCCACGGTACCACCCGGAATGATCACCAGCGCCCCGGGGATCTTGAGCTGGTGTGCACCCGGCGACCAGACCGCAATCGTGTACGCGATCCGGACGGAATCACCTTCGCGCTCGACACGTGGCACGCCGACGAGCGTCGCCAACAAGGAATCGGTCAACTCGCGTGGTTGCACCAGGGCGCCATACGGCACACGGACCCGATGCACGACGGTCAGCGTATCGCCGACGGTCGGGCCGCCCTGCACGACCGGCTGCTGCCTGATCATTTGGTGCGCTTGCCCCGGCCGAACGCGGCCCGCAAGGCGGGGAGATAGTCCCCTGCGGTGTCGACCTGCACTTCGCGCACACCAGCCGACGCCAAGGTCGCGCTTCGATGTGCCCGTTGGGCCGCAAGCGACGACTCGGCGCGCGCGCGCCCTTTCGCATCGCCGGCATCAAACAGCACGCGTTGACCGCGCTCAATCCCCTCGACCGTGACCCAGCCACTCGCCGGCAAGCGGCGCTCCCTCGCATCATCAAGCGTGATCGCCGTGACCTCGTGTCGCGCCGCGAGCCCCTTGAGCGGGACGTCCCACTCGGGGGCCAGGAAATCCGACACCACCACCACCATCGCACGACGTTTGAGGAGCGCACCCGCCATGCGAAGCGCGCCCGCGAGGTCGGTCCCCTCCCCCTCAGCCTCGAGCTCGAATAACCGCTTCACGATCGCCCAGGCATGCTGCTGTCCGCGACCCGGGGGCATGACTGGCCCGACATGCTCACCGAAGGCGATCATGCCGACCCGATCATGCTGCTGCTGCGCGACGAGGGCCAGCATCGCAGCCACTTCGATACCGCGTGACAGCTTCGGTTCCGGATCCCCGATGGTGGTCGACGCCGATCGGTCGACGATCAGCAACAAGGTCAGCTCGCGAGTTTCGGTGTAGAGCTTGATGTACGGCAGACCGGTCCGGGCGAGCAAGTTCCAGTCGAGGTGACGCACGTCGTCGCCCTCGGTGTACGGCCGGATGTCGGTGAACTCCATCCCGGTTCCCCGGAACACCGATCGGACATCGCCCCCGAGCAGTGCGTCGGTGGCGCGTCGCCCCCGAAGTGCGAGTGTGCGAACCTGCTTCAGCAGGGTGGGCGGGAGGGACCTCGGCACGTCACGGCACCGGCACCGCGGCGAGCACCTGCCGCACCACGGCATCGGCATCAAGGCCATCGGCCTCGGCGTCGAAGGTGAGCACCACGCGATGGCGGAGCACGTCGGGCGCCAGCGCCTGCACATCCTCAGGCGTCACGAAGTCGCGTCCGCGAAGATAGGCATGTGCGCGTGCAGTCTGCGCGAGGGCAATCGATGCACGGGGCGACGCCCCGTACGCAATCATCCCCTGCAGCGCCCCGAGGCCGACGGCCGATGGCTCGCGCGTCGCGCGGACCAGATCGACGATGTAGTCGGCCAGACGCGGATCGAGATGCAGTGTCGTGATCTCCTTCCGCGCGGCAAGCACCTGCGCCGGTTCCGCGAGCCGGGTCACCTCACGCAGACTCGACTCCACCGAGACTTGTTCGAGCACCTCGCGCTCCTCGGTGCGCGTCGGATAGCCGACATGCACCTTGAGCAGGAACCGGTCAAGTTGTGCCTCGGGGAGCGGGTACGTCCCCTCGTTCTCGATCGGGTTCTGGGTCGCGAGCACAAGGAACGGTTCGGGCAGCATGAACGTCTCGCCGCCAATGGTGACCTGTCGCTCCTGCATCGCCTCGAGCAATGCCGATTGCACCTTCGCCGGTGCACGATTGACCTCGTCGGCCAGCACGATCTGTGCGAAGATCGGCCCCTTCCTTGGGGTGAACACCTGGTGCTGTGCGTCGAAGATCATCGTGCCGACGACATCGGCTGGCAGCAGGTCGGGTGTGAACTGGATTCGCGAGAACGATGCGTGGAGGACATCGGCAAGGGTCCGGACCGTCAGCGTCTTGGCGAGACCGGGAACACCTTCGAGCAGGACATGTCCCCCGGTGAGGAGCCCGATCAGCAACCGGTCGACCATCATCTCCTGGCCGATGACGCGCTTCTGCACCTCGGCGCGTACTTCCGCAACTGGAAAACTCACGTGTCGTCCTCTCGCTGCATGCCCACCGCCTTGTAGAGCCCCTTCACCTCGTGTGGGGTGAGGGGGCGATAGCCACCGACTGGCAGGTCGCCGAGCCGGATCGGTCCGTATTCGATGCGAGCAAGACGATCGACCACCCCGCCCATTTCCTCGACCCAGCGACGCACGATGCGGTTGCGTCCCTCGGTGAGTGTGACGTCGAGCAGGGAGCGGCCGTCGCGCCCGGGCTTCACGTTGACGCGGACAGCAATGACCGGGCGGCCGTCGACCAGCACGGTCCCCTTGCTCTTCGCCGTCAGGGTTGCCAGGTCGATGTCCTTGACCAGTGCCATGTAGCGCCGAGTCACCTTGTAGCGCGGATGCGTGAGGCGATGCACCGCATCACCGTCGGTGGTCAGGAGCAGGAGGCCCGTCGTGCCCGCATCGAGTCGACCGACATAGGTCAGCGCGCGCGAGTCGGGCAGCAGATCGAACACCGTCTTCCGACCCTGTTCGTCACGGGCGGTGGTCACCACACCCGGCGGCTTGTGGAGCGCGAGCCAGCGCGTCTCGACCTGTTTGATCGTGCGGCCACTCACCACGACCCGATCCTTGTCGGGATCGACGGAGCTGCCGAGTTCGGCGACCTTGCCGTTGACGCGGACCTTGCCCTCCTTGATGAGCTCCTCGGATTGTCGCCTGGAGGCGATGCCGGCACGCGCCATGTAGCGCTGCAGTCGCATGTCGGCCATCAGCCCTCTTCCACGGAGGCAAGTGCCTCGTCGGCGTTGGCCTCTTCTTCGGGCTCCGGGACATGCGGCTGAAGGGCGATCGTAAGCTCTTCGGCTCGTGGCAGGTCGCTCAGGTCGCGGAGCCCGAGCAGCTCCAGAAAGAGCGGCGTCGTGCCGTAGAGGAGTGGCCGGCCGAGGCCCTCGCTTCGGCCCACAACCTCGATCAGGCCGCGTTCCTGCAGCGTGCGCAACACCCCACCCGCGCTGACCCCACGGATTTCCTCGATCTCGGCGCGGCCGACCGGCTGCCGATAGGCGATCGTGGCCAGCGTCTCGAGTGTCGCCGGCGAGAGGCGAGGCGTCCGCTGTGCAGCCTGGGCGCGTTCGACCGCCGCGGCGAACGCCGGTCGCGTGAGGATCTGGAAACCCCCGGCGAGTTCGATCACTTCGACGGCATGACCGTCGAAGTCGTAGTGCTCGCGCAAGCCGTCGAGAGCGCTCCGCACATCGGCGCTGTCGGCATCGCTGTCGAGCGCCCCAAGTTCCTCGAGGGTGAGCGGTCGATTGGCGGCGAAGAGGGCAGCTTCAAGAAGCTGCGAGAGCGGACTCAGATTGCTCACGAGTGATCACCAGCGGTGCGAAAGGTTGCGGTTGGGCGACGCGCACACGGCCGCGGCGAGCGAGTTCGAGCAGGGCGAGCAGTGTCGACAGGACGGCGACCAGCGTCGGGGAGTTTCCAAACGCCTCGCGCCAATCGAACTCGGCGCGTACGGCGAGGAGCGCCTCGATGCGGACCAGAGCACCCTCAACATCGAGCGGTCGTGGCACAACGCGGTGGAGCACCGGCGAGGGGATGTTGAAGATCACTTGCTCGACCGCGATCAGCAGATCGGTGATCGCCAGCGCCAGGGGCAGCGGCGGTGGCCCTTCGGACGGAGGCGGCAGCCAGCCACGGGCATGCTGCTGACTGCGCCGCTCGACGGCGCGCCCCATCCAGAGGGCGATCTCCTTGACCTGTTGGTACTCGAGCAGGCGACGCACCAGCTCGGCACGTGGATCTTCCCACTCATCGCCATCGTGACGCGGCATCAGCATCTGCGCTTTGAGGCGCACCAACCGCCCGGCCATCTCCAGATAGTCCGCGGCCTGATTGAGGCCGAGGGCATGGATCGCGCGGAGAAACTGATCCGCGATCCGGGCGATCGGGATGTTGGCGATGTCGATCTCGTCCTCGCGGACGAGATGCAGGAGCAGGTCGAGCGGCCCATTGAAGCCGTCGAGCGACACCACGAAGCCCGGCTCAGCCGTCAGGATGCCGCCTCTCGGCGGGGTCATGGTGGAGGTCATCACCGAAAGATGTTCCAGTCAGTGCCCACCGCGAAGGGGGAGGCAAGATTCAGCAGATGGCTGTACCCCCACTGGGCCGGAATCAGCAGCGTGCCGAGCACCCCCGGAAGTAGCCAGATCAGGGCGATCAGGATCATGAAGCCGAACCGATCGAACTGGCGGTACTTGAGCCCCCACGCAGGCGGGAGCACATGGTAAAAGAGCCGTGAGCCGTCGAGTGGCGGGATCGGGATCAGGTTGAACGAGCCCAGGAGCAGGTTGAGGTAGATGCCCCAATTGAGCATCCGCTGGGCGGTGAGAACGGTCGCGGTCCCAAGTTCGCCCGACCAGGAGTGGATCAGGCCAGCCAGGATGAACAGGAGGGTGCAGACGATCGCGAGGATGAAATTGGTGATCACCCCGGCACTCGAGACGATGATGTCGCCCTTCACGTAGTTCCGGAAGTTGCGCGTGACCACCGGGACCGGCTTCGCGCCGCCGAAGGTGAACGCGCCACCGCTCCCAAACCAGAGCAGAGCCGGCAGGATGATGCTCATCATCGGATCGATATGGGGCAGCGGATTGAGCGTGATCCGGCCGAGCTTGTACGCAGTGTCGTCGCCCTGCTTGAGGGCGGTCCACCCGTGCGCGACCTCATGGGCCACGAGGGCGAAGAGCAGCATGGGGAGCGCGAGCAGGAATTCCGGGAGCAGGGCGGGACCTCGTGGTCATGAGGGTGAGGGGACAATCTAAACAGATGGAGGATGAACGATTAACGATTAACGATAGGAAGTCATCCCAAGCGCAGTGCCCAAAGGGCACGAAGTCGAGGGATCTGCACCTCTATCATGGGAGTGCAGATCCCTCCGCGCGCGCCTCCGGCGCTTGGTCGGGATGACGGGAAGGATCAGAGCATTGCCCCTTGCCCTGCCCAGCACCCCACGGTAATTTGCTGGGCTATCCGGCTCCCATTCGGGGATCCGGTCCGGATGATCATCAGGGGTAGAAACCGTGCCACGCATCAAGTCCGCCAAGAAGCGCCAGCGCCAGACCGCCGTTCGCACCGCCCGCAACAAGGCGCAGCGGAGCGCACTCCGGTCCGCCGTGAAGCGGGTGCGGACCGCCGAGACGGCCGACGAGACGGCCAAGGCGTTTGTGGCGGCCCAGACCCTGGTCGACCGGGCTGGTCGGAAGAACCTGATCCATCGGAACGTCGCGAACCGGACCAAGAGCCGCCTCGCGAAGCTCGCCAACAAGGCCGCCAAGGCGGAGTAAGCCGCACCACACACCCTGCGGCACATGAAAGCCCCCGCCAGACAGTGTCTGGCGGGGGCTTCTCACATCCGAAGGTCGGTCGGGCCTACCCTGCCGTGAGCTCCGCGCCACACTTCTCGCAGTACCACTCCAGTGGCCGGTTCATCGCGCCACATTCGCCGCACCGGAGCGTCCTCGGGCCGGTGTCGACGGCTGGCTGCGGAAGCACCGGGTCCGGATGCAGCTCGACCGTCCCGACATCAATACTCGCCACCTGGCTCCGGGAACCCTTCTCACGCTCGTCTGCCTCAGCCAACTCCGACCCCCGGCTCGGCGACGGCCGGACAAATCGCGGCTTCTGGTCCCGCTCGGGCATGCCGAGCGGTGGGGACCCCGGCGGCACGATCGGCGAGCGCGGCGCCTCGAACTCGCCAGTCGGCGTGAAGGACAGACCACCCCGCGTGTCGCCGGAGCGAGACGCGGCGTTCTGGGGCTCGTTCTCTTCGTCCTCGTCCTCGTCGACCGAGTCGAATACTGCCAGGAACGCATCGTCGTCGCCGATCTCGGCGGCAACGGTCTCGAAGGCGGTCCTTGCGACTTCGGGGTCGGGTTCCGGCGCCATCACCTCGACCACCTCTGGCTCGTCAGAAACCACGGGGGATGGCTCCGGAGCGGGTGGCACCGTTCCCGGTACGCGAGTGACCAGCGCCTGGACCGCCTCAAGCTTTGCGACACGCTCGGCAACGGCCACACGCGAGAGCTCAAAGGTCTCGAGGTCTCCGGTGTGCTGAGACCGCTCCTGATCGAAACGCCTCGCGTCGTACTCGCCCACCGCGTGACGAAGCTCTGCTTCGGCGAGCGCGTCGCGGGAGACCTGCGCCCGAGCCGAAAGATCCGCATGCTCCAGGCGATCGGCAGAGAGACGCGTGCTGATCGTGTCGGTGTGACCAGAGAGGCGCTCGGTGACCGCCTCCAGGCGACGTTCGTAGTCGACCCGGACACGGGCACGGACGGCCTGCGGCGTCTTGCTGCCCGCGTCGTCGAGGCGCGTGAGCCAGCCGTGGAGCGCGTCTCGCTCGGTAAGGATCGCCTCGACGGCGGCCAGGTCCTCTGAATCGTCTGACATCGGCGTGATCCTGCCTTCCGCAGTGCGGGGGGGCCGAACATGACTCGGCAGGAGTGGCAGGCGCCACTCCCGTGCGGGTTCGAATGCAATGTAGTATCGACCGGGAGCCCGGTCACGCCCACCCGGCGCCGGTCTAGCCCTCGACCTCGTAAACGACGCGTCCCCCGACGAGTGTCCAGCGCACCCGGCCGGGCAGTGCCATCCCGAGCCACGGCGAATTTCGGGACCGTGAGCGGATCCGCGCCGCCTCGACGGTCCAGGTGGCCTCGGGGTCGAAAATCACGATATAGGCCACGCCACCACGGCCCAGCGTGCCACCCTCGAGCTTCCAGAGTTTGGCGGGTGCCGTACTCATCCGATCGATCAACAGGCTCAGCCTGAGGCGCCCGGGCTGGACCAGCTCCTGGATCCCGATCGAGAGCGCGGTCTCCAACCCGATGATGCCATTCGGGGCATCATCGAACTCTCGTTCCTTGGCATCGTAGTGGTGCGGCGCGTGATCCGTGGCGATGCAGTCAAGCGTGCCGTCTGCGAGTCCGGCCCGAATGGCGTCGCGATCCTCGATCTCACGGAGCGGCGGATTCATCTTGGCGTTGGTGTCGTAGTCACCGACCCGCTCATGCGTGAGCGCGAAGTGATGCGGCGCGGCCTCCGCGGTGACCCGAAGCCCCTTCTCCTTGGCACGGCGAATCAGCTCGACCGATCCCCGCGTGCTCATGTGACAGAGATGGACGTGGCCCCCTGTCAGCTCGGCGAGGATGCAGTCACGCGCGACATGGATCTCCTCGGCCGCCGCCGGAATCCCCTTGAGACCAAGTCTGGTGGAGACGATCCCCTCGTGCATTGCGCCACCTGCTGCGAGGGGCATGTCCTCGCAGTGGTCGGCAATCGGAATGTCGAAGGTGCGCGCATATTCGAGCGCCGCACGCATCAACTGACTCGACATGATCGGATGCCCGTCATCACTCATGGCGACCGCGCCGGCACCGACCATCTCCCCGAACTCGGCGAGTCGCTCGCCGCGCTGCCC
>JBDTNH010000033.1:0-23330 GCA_039933845.1 Gemmatimonadota bacterium | reverse complement strand
GACGTGAGACGTGAGACGTGAGACGTGAGAAGGGCGGGTTCCCGGGTTGGGACCCGCCCTTGTTGTATCGGCGTCACACACTGTTGCGATGGCGCCTCACAATCGTGGTGTTGCGTTCATGCAAGTGCTTTTTGGGTAACGAGTTACGTTTTGGCGTGTCTGGCACGATAGCTGCGTTTGCTGAGTCATATAGTTACGCCAACCATCTTTCCAAGTGACCACCACGATGAAGCTTTCAGCCCTCCTCTCTGCCGCGGTGCTGTTCGCTGCCGCCCCGGCGTCGGCCCAGTGGTCCCTCAGTTGGGGAACCACCTCCGCCCCGGCTTGCTACGATTCAGGCCTCAGCACCATGTGCTTCTCGGCGCAGTTGAATTATGCCGCCGATGGTAACGCGACGTTCCTGTTCTGGAACCGCGAGAATGTCGTCCCTGCCAGCCGCGGGATCGTCGACAACATCGCGTTCTCCGGAATCGGTGCTCCGAGTTTGACGGCGTTCACCTTGAACCGGCCGAGCGGCGCTCTCGATGCCAATTGGGCGTACGGTACGCCGCCACTCGGCAATCTCGGTGACTGGGGCTGGGGCGTGAGCGGCGGCGGCGTTTGTGACAATCCCACGAGCTGCGGCGGAAACCCCGCGAAAAAGTTCAGCACCACTTGGGGCGGCGGATTCGGTGATGGCGGGGCCACGGTGTTCTCGTTCTTCCTCGGGACTGCCATCGGCATCCCGACGGGGCCGGTCTATCTCTGGACCCACGTTCGGGACGCCTATGAAGTCTCTCCCGGCCAGTTCACGTCGGATCGCTTCGCTTGCGCAGACGCCCGTTTCAAGGATTGCGGCGATGATCCGATCGACCATACACAGGAGACCGTCCCCGAGCCGGCTACGATGACGCTGTTTGCCACGGGTCTAGTCGGTTTGGCCGCGTCGCGTCGGCGCCGGAAGAAGAGCAGCTAGACTGACATTATTGGCAGCGATTCGAAGGGCGGGTTTCCTCATGGGGAACCCGCCCTTTTGATTGTGCGCCGCCTCACGGCCGAACCGCGGCCGTGTGGCCGCGGTTTTTTGGGCCGCTCACGAACCTGCGGCAATCGCCCCCGCGACCGTGGTCGCGTGCCAGCCATCGGCCATCGCCTCAAGGTCCATCTGCGCTGCATCCACCTCGAACTGCATGAGGTCGAGCGGAGTGGGTGCGAGGGCCGCGTAATCGGGGAATTGAGCTTGGATCGGGCAGAGATTGTCGAGCAGATCGCCCTCGGGCGTCCGGACCGACATCCCCATCAATCGGCACGTCGCTGGTCGGTCCGCGTGGATCAGACAGGCGCCGCTCTCGGGATCGAGCGCGGGGCAGGGCTCCTGTTCCAACGCATCACACATCACATCGAAGGTGTCCTCGGACAGCGAGGAGACGTGCCACGGTGACTGCCACTCGGTGGTGATTGTGGTGCCCGCCTCAAGCTGCCTGTTGGCTCGGATCCGGATCGCATCGGCGAGTGGATTGGGGAGCGCGGCGACCGCCTCGCCGAGCAGGCGGGCGTCGGCCGCCGAGATATCGAATGGTCCGTGGCAGCACGCGGCACACCCCGATCGGCATGGTACCGCGACGGGCAGTGCCGACCTGACTCCCGCCTCGAACCAGTGGTCCAGGCGCTCAAGGAGCCGGCGGTAGCTCAGCTCTTGAGCCGCATCACGGCGAGCCCGGTCAGGGCCCAGCCGATGAGGTAGGCCACGCCACCGAGGGGAGTGACGGCACCGAGCCACCGCTGTCCGGTGAACACCATCAGGTAGAGTGAGCCCGAGAAGAGCGCGGTCCCGACCGTGAATGCCCACCCGGCGGCCGACGCGGATGTGCCCTGCGTGATCAGCCACGCAACGGCGAGCAGCGCGAGGCCGTGATACATCTGGTAGCGGGCTGCCGTCTCGAAAATCTCGAGATCGCGCGGCTCCAGGCGGGACCGCAGGGCATGAGCGCCGAACGCGCCAGCCGCGACGGCCGTGCCCGCGAGTACTGCCCCGATGAGGCCCGCGGTACGGGAATTCATACGTCCTGCAATGGCGTCGGATCGACGGCCATGCCCATGGCATGGTAGCCGTTGTCGACATACACGGTTGAGCCCGTCACCGCGGCGGCCAGTGGCGACGCGAGGAATGCCGCCATGTGGCCGACATCACTGGCCTCGAAATCACGCACCAACGGACTGTTGAGGGTGTAGTAGCCGATCATCGTCTTGATGAACCCGATGGCACTCGCCGCGCGGGACGCATAGGGTCCGGCGGAGATCGTGTTCACCCGATGCCCCCATCGCCGGCCCACTTCATAGGCCAAGGTCCGCGTATCGGACTCGAGTGCCGCCTTGGCCGTAGACATCCCACCACCATACCCTGGGATGACCCGTTCACCGGCCATGAAGGTGAGCGAGAGGAACGAGCCACCCTCCCGCATCAGTGGACCCAACGCCCGCATCAACGCGAGATTGCTGTAGGCGGAGACCGAGATGGCCTCGAGGTAGCCCTTTCGTGAGGTGTCGAGCAGTGGCTTGCGGACCTCCGGGCCATTGGCGAGTGAATGGACCACGATGTCGATCGGTGTGTTGCCAAAATCCGCCTGCAGCCGTTCGGTCAGCCCGGCGATCGTGAAGTCGCCGCGCTCACGGTAGCGCTTGTTGTCGCGAATCTCGACCGGGACGTCGTCGAGCTGGTCGTAGGCCGCGTCGAGCGGGTAGATGCGCTCGAAGGTCATGGCGGACCCGTCCCGGAGCTGGAGAGACTCCGACAGCTTGCCGCGCTCGAGCAGGTTCTCGAAGATGCCCATCGCCGGGGGCCAGGTTCCGACACAGACGCTGGCACCGGCCTCGACCAGCGCCTTCGCGATCGCGAAGCCGAAGCCACCGTCGTCGGCGACGCCGGCCACGAAGGCCCGCTTGCCGGTGAGGTCAATCGAAAGCACTCGAGAAACTCCATGTTGAGGTGGTCGAAAGCTACTTCCTGAGCGAGAAAAAGAGAAAAGCGGGAGATCAATTCGTCTCGAACCAAACCGCGGCCAGACGGCCACGGCTCGGCCGCGTTCTCGCTCTCTCGCTCTCTCGCTTTCTCGCTTGCCTACCGCGGGTTCAGGATCTGATCAATCTGCTCGGCCGCGTCGGCATAGTGGGCGCGTGTCACGGCGTCCCCTCGACCAACCGCGGCCCGAAGGCGTGCGCGAAGCTGGACCAACTCGGCCCGGACCGACGGGCGGATGTCCGAGAGCGCGATCGTGGCCGGCGTTGCTGGTGTTTCCGGCGGATTGATCAGGCGTCCCATCGATGCGATCCAGGCCCGCTGCAGTGAGCGACGATAGAAGTCCGGCGCTGTGCCCCGCGCCAGCTCCGTCCACACCGCATCGCGGACGTCACCGAGGTACTCCGGCAACGGGTAACCGCCATCGGCGATGTTCTGGAGTTCGGCGATCCGAGCCAATCGCGACACCTGGAGCATCCGCCCCAGCACGCCGGTCATGTACCCCTTGATCTTGTCCGAAGCACCCTGGATCCCGATCCGCTCGACAATGGCTGCGTCGAACATCCATGTCGGGGTCTGGAGCGCCTGTTCGTTCAGGAAACGCACCGCATCCTTCTGCCGATCGCGCGAGATCGCCGTGTAGACCGGACCGGTCTGGTCGACATTCTTCCGGGTCCAGTCGATGCCACCGATGATCGTGGCCACGTGCCCCATGTACTGATTCCATTGGGCTGCGACCTGACCGTACATCTCCTCGAGCTGTGAGAAGTCGGCGCCGGGTTCGTACGAGTACTCGAGCAGCTTCGGCATGATCCGCTTGAGGTTCATGATGCCGTACTCGGATGCCTTGACGCCGTCGTCGCCGAGATCCTCGGTCTGGGACCCGGGGTCGGTGCCCGACGGATCGCCGAACCGGTACATCGGATCTCCCGCGTGCTCCATGATCCACGCATCGAGCGTAGGCTTCTCGGCATCAGCCACCCGTGCGGTCAGGATCGGACGATAGCCCCAGGCGATCGCGTACTTGTCATAGACTCCGATCTTCGGATTCATCGCCACATCACCATCGCCGGGCTGGGCCACGTAATTGAACCGGGCGTAGTCCATGATCGAGGGCGCCGTGGCGTATTTCGCCGTGAAGGTCGGCGATCGGAGCGAGTCGACCGGGTACGCGGACGAGGCCTTCATGTTGTGCGGCAGGCCGAGCGTGTGACCCACTTCGTGCGACGAGACGAAGCGGATCAACTCGCCCATGACCTCGTCCTTGAAACCGACCGTCCGTGCATCGGGATTGATCGCCGCGGTCTGCACCATATACCAGTTCCGCAGGAGGCTCATCACGTTGTGATACCACTGGATGTCCGACTCGATAATTTCGCCTGAGCGGGGATCAGCAACGTGTGGGCCGGAGGCGTTCGCCACGTCCGAGGCCAGGTAGCGAATGACACTGTAGCGCGCGTCCTCGGGCGAGAACTCCGGATCTTCCTGGGGCGTCGGCGGCAGCTTCGCCATGATCGCATTCTTGAAGCCCGCGGCCTCGAAGGCGGCCTGCCAATCGTTGACACCCTGGATCAGGTACGGACGCCACTTGGTGGGTGTTGCCGGGTCGATGTAATAGACGATCGGCTTGATGGGTTCAACGAGCTCACCACGGAGGAATGCGGCGGTATCCTTGGGCTCGAGCCGCCACCGGTCAATGAATCGACGAGAGACCGTGCGCTGTTCCTCGCGGCCATAGTCGACCTGCTGGGTCGAGAAGTAGCCCACCCGTTCGTCGAAGATGCGCGGCTGCATGGCGATCTTTGGGAGCAACAGCATCGAATGGTTCATCTCGACCGTGATCGTGCTGGTCGAGGCATCCGATGGCGACTTGGTCGCGTCATAGGTCAGCACGACCCGATTCTCGATGTTGGTCGGATAGCTGGCGATCCGCGACAGGTAGGTCCGCTTCGGATCCAGGCGCCGGACGCCGTACGCGGTCCGGGCGCCGTTCGACAGCCCGAGCATCGGGATATCGGAGGTGAAAAAATCATCGACCTCGATCACCATCGACGAATCGGGTCCGTAGGCGGCGATGTCGAAGGTGTTGAGGATCGGTTCGACGTTGCTGTTCTGCACGGCGATTGACATCGGTGAACTGGTGTCGGCGACGGTGGCGTACGAGACATGCTTGAGGTCAATTTTGTCGCCGCGTCGATCGAACCGCACCACATTCGTGCCGTTCTTGCTCCCGCCGTACCCGATCCCCGAGGCGGTGCGCGCAATGCGGGACACCATGAGGAACTCGCGCCCCTTCATGCTCGCAGGGATTTCGTAATACCACTTGTCCCCGATCTGGTGCACCAGAAAGGCCCCCGTGTCGGTGACGGCCTTCGAGGTGATCACATCCTTGTAGGGCTTGGGGCCGGTCTTCGAGGCCGCGCTGCGGCCGGCGGAGGAATCGCTGGCGGCGCCCGTGCGCGCACTTGGTGTCGGGGTCGCGGTGGCGCGGGCACAACCGCCGACCGCGAGCGCGGCAAGGAGCTGCGCGAATGAACGATTCAGCATGACAGGCAATCCTCCGAGGAGTGATGGAAACAACGGATCAGTCGTTGCGCAGTACTGCGAGCGGAGGGCGTCGGAGCACGTCGAGCGAACTCCACAGGCCGACCACGAGGGTCAGGCTCACCAGCCCGCCCGCCAACGCCAGCATCGGGGCCCACGGCAGCACGAAGCCGGTCTGGAACACCCATCTCGCCAGCGACCAGCCGGCCACCGTCGCGAGGCCAGTGGCGACCAACGCTGCGGCCAACCCCAAGGCAACATACTCTACCGACAGGATCGTCAGCACTTGCCCTCGGGTCGCGCCGAGCGTCCGGAGCAGGGTCCCTTCGCGGATGCGCTGCCAGCGTGAGGTGGCGATCGCGCCGACCAGGACAATCACGCCGGTGACCAGCGAGAAGATCGCCATGAAGCGGATCGCCGACACGACGCGAGCGATGACCGTCTCGAGTGCCTGCTGAAGCTCACCCAGATCCACCGACGTGACATTTGCCGCCCGCTCGGCGAGCTGCCGCTGGACTCGGCCTCGGGCACCGGCGTCGGGGATGCTGGCGAGCGTGACCGACGTCTGGGGGGCCCTACCCAAGGCGGCACCCGTGAAGATGACGAAGAAATTCGGTTCGAAGCGGGCCCAGTTGACGCTCCGGAGCGAGCGAACCACGGTATGGAGTGTCAGCCCCTGAATGTCCCAGGTGAGTCGTGAGCCAAGACCAACACCGAGTTCCTTGGCAAGATCCTGTTCGACCGAGATCGGTGCGGGAGCAGCGGCCGTCTGCCCGGTCGCCGTGTCCGTCCCATCGAACCATGCGCCGGCGACGACGCGTTCGCTCGGCCCCAGCGCATCACGATAGGTGGAACGGTATTCACGCCGAAACGCCCAGAGCCCCCCGCGTTCGGTGCTGGAGTCGCTCGCTTCACCGTCTGGTGATCCCGCGCCACCGCCCTCGACGAGAATCTTGCTCACCGTGACTCCATCGACCTCCAAGAGGCGCATGTTCACGATGGGTGTCGTGGAGATCGGTGCGATCCCCTCAGCCCGCAAGGCGTCATCAAGAATCGGTATCTGGTCGGGCTGCACATCGATGAACACCATGTTCGCCTGCGGTCCCTCACCGCCGATCCGGAACTCCCTGAGCAAGTTCGCTTGCGCCGTGAACAACGTCGTGAGGAGGAACGCGCCGAACCCGAGTGAGAGCACGACGGTCACGGTCTGATTCGCGGGGCGATGCAGGTTCGCCAATCCCTGCCGCACAAGGTAGGGAGAACGGCGAGGCGAGACGCGGCGTGCCACGACAATCGTGAGCAAGGCCGTGAGCCAGAGTACCAGGAGGGCCACTCCGCCGCCCAGCGCGAACCAGGCACCCTGGCGGAGCGATCCGACCTGGATTGCGGCGAGCGCGACGACACTCGCCATGACGGCGAGCAGGGCGCCGATTCGGGCCGGGTCACGGCGCGAGGCGTTGCGCCCGGCGCTGGGGCGGAGCGTAGCGAGTGGTGGCACATCGCGGATGGCGAGCAACGGCAGCACGGCAAAAATCAACGCGGTCCAACAGCCGAGTGCGATACCGAGCCCGATCGCAGGCAGGGACACGAAGAGCTGGACATCGACGGGAACCAGGTCGCGGAAGAGCGTCGGCATCGCCTGCTGCATCCCCACGCCGATCGCCGCACCGAGCACGGCACCCACGAAGCCGAGACAAAGCGCCTGAAGCAGATACGCCAGCAAGATCTGTCGCGAGGTCGCGCCGAGACAGCGGAGCACGGCGATGGCCTGCATCCGCTGCTTGATCAACACATGCACGGCGCTCGCGGTTCCGAGCCCGCCGAGCAGCAGGGCGACGAGCGCCACCAAGCCGAGGTACCGGCCGAGTCGGGTGAGCGCGTTGGTCAGCGTGTCGCGGTCATCGGCGACGGTACGGACGCGGACCCGCGCCTCGCGAAGAGCCGGGCGGTTGGCGTCGGCGATCGGCTGGGCGCCAAGCGTCGCCGGAAGCCGAAGCGCGATCTCGTGCTCCGCCCGTGCGCCGAAACCGAGGAGGCCGGTACTGGGCAATCGCGATGTCGCGATATACACTCGCGCGCCGAACGCGGATTGCAGTCCGACCTCGCCTGGTACGGTCACGACGGTACCGACGACCGGGAATCGTCCCTCACCCACGGTAATCGTGTCGCCCACCGCGGCGTCGAGCGAGGTGAGGAGCGATGGGTCCACGATCGCCTGCCCCTCTTGCAGCCGCGACCACACCCCCGCAGGTGACGTGACGATTTCGCCATGAAAGGGCCATCCGGTATCGACGCTGCGCAACTGGATGAGGCGCGCCGTGCCGTGGCGAGGTAGATAGGCCATCGCGGCAAGCGACACCGAACGCGCGACGGTGACATCGCGGCCACCCGCGCGACTGATCGAGTCAACCAGCGCCGTCACGACCACATTGGTATCGAGCTCCGCACGTGCGCTGAAGACGAGATCCGCACCCAGCAACGCCTCGGCCTGTTCGGCGACCGAATGCCGGAGGTTGTCGGTGAAGGAGTTGATGGCGACGAGCGCCGCGACGCCGGCCATGACCGCCGCCACCAGCAACGTGAGACGGCGCCAGGACGCCCATGTGTCACGCCACGCGAGTCGGATCGCAAACCACGGATCGGTCACCGCCCGCTGTCCTCCAGCACCGCGCCATCGGCGATCTGGATGGTGCGTCTCGCCATCGACGCGAGCGCCATGTCGTGGGTGACGAGGACGAGCGTCGTGCCGAATTCGGCGTTGAGCGACATCATCAGATCGATCACCACTCTGCCGGTCGCACTGTCCAGGTTGCCGGTCGGTTCATCGGCGAACAGGATCGTCGGGCGCGTGCTGAAGGCACGGGCGAGGGCGACACGCTGCTGCTCACCGCCGCTCAGTTGGGCCGGGTAGTGATGACCGCGTGCAGCAAGTCCCACTCGTCGGAGTAGATCATCCGCGCGCGCCCCACTGTCGCCCTCTCCTGCAAGTTCCAGCGGGACCTGGACATTCTCGCGAGCGGTGAGCGTGGGTATCAGCTGGAACGCCTGAAAGACGAAGCCAACTGTGTGTCGTCGGAGTACCGCACGCGCGTCCTCGCCAAGTCCGGTCAAGTCGGTTCCGTCGAGGATCACCCGTCCTTCGACGGGCTGGTCGAGTCCGGCGAGCAGGCCCAGCAGGGTGGTCTTGCCGCTTCCGGATGGGCCAGTGATTGCCAGAAAATCGCCGGACTCGAGGCTGAAGCTGATATCCTTGAGGACATGCAGCATCTCTGACCCCGACTGATAGGCCTGTCCCAGGCCCTCCGCAATGAGGACCGGGTTCCTGCCATTGGAGGACGCGATTGAGGCGTTGGTCACGACGGCACTTGGGTTGGGGAGTGGTGGCACTCCTGACCGCGTGCAACGCACGCGCGGAGCCGAAGGAGGAGCCATCCTCTGGCGCCGCGAAGGATAGCGGCAATGCGACCACGGTGCCCGTGGTGCTCTTCGTTGGTACGTCGCTCACGGCGGGGTACGGGCTCTCGCCAGAAGATGGCTGGACCGCAGATATCCAGGCGCGTATTGACGCCCGGGGCTGGCAGCTGCGGGTGGTGAATGCCGGGGTGAGTGGTGAGACATCCGCGGGCGCACTCCGACGCATTGACTGGGTGCTCGGGCAGGGCGCCCCGGCTCTGGTCATGATCGAGACCGGTGCCAACGATGGGCTCAGGGGCTTGGACATTGGCGCCCTGGAGGCGAATCTCGATTCGATCCTTGGCACGGTGGAGCAGGTGAGGCCGCGACCGGCGATTCTCGTGGCCGGCATGGAGGCGCTTCCCAACATGGGATCGATGTACGTGAACCGCTTTCGGCAGGTGTTCCCCCGAGCCGCACAACGGTACCACGCGGCCTACTTGCCATTCTTCCTCGACGGCGTGGCCGGTGTCGCCCGATTCAACCAGGCCGATGGCATCCATCCGAATCCGGAAGGGGCCGACCGCGTGGCCGCCAATGTCTGGGCCGTTCTCGAGCCGGTGCTCGACTCGATCGTCCGCGCGCAGCCCTGATACGGTAGCGGACCCGGTGATCTCTGAGTAGCCTTCGACCATGCCATTCTTCGATACCAAGCACCAGCGCGCTGCGTGGTTGATCGCCATCCTCGGCGTCGGCCTTCTCTTTGCCTTCGCCCCCTACGCATCCGGCCTTCTCGCCGCGCCGGTCCTCTACATCCTCCTGGCGCCCCTGCATCAGTGGCTGGTACCGAAGGTCAAATGGCGCTGGGTGGCCAGTACGATCGTGATCCTCGTGGCGCTGATCGGGATCGTGCTCCCGGTCACCTGGGTGATCTCGCTCGTGGTTGGACAGGCGCAGGACACCGCGAAGCAGGTGATCAACTCACCGGTGATGGGGCGCCTCGACGAGATCCAGATCTATGGCTTCGCCGTCGGTCAGGCGCTCAGAGAGCTGGGCTCGAAGCTGGTGAGTCTCATGGGTGGCGGGGCGCTCTCGCTTCTCGGCACGGTGACGCGAATCGTCCTCAACATGCTGTTCGCCTTCTTCGGTCTCTACTACATCCTGCAAGATCCCGAGGGGGCGTGGCGCGGAGTGCGGCCGTACATCCCGTTCTCCGACGAGAACGTCGAAATCCTTCGCGAGCGCTTCTCCGCAGTCACCAAGTCGACCGTGATCGGGACCGGCGTATCGGCCGCCGCACAGGGGCTGATGCTCGGGATCGCCTTCTCGCTGTTCGGCCTGGGCAACCCGGTGTTCTGGGGGGCCGTGACCACGGTCTTGTCGATCCTGCCGATCGTCGGGAGCGGGATGGTGTGGGGTCCCGGTGCGGTGGTGCTCGCGGCCAATGGTCGGATGCCGGCGGCGATCGGGCTGGCGCTGATCGGCGGCCTGATCATCGGCAACATCGGCAACCTGATCAATCCCTGGGTGTCCAATCGCTACGCCCAGATTCATCCGATGATCACCCTCGTCGGCGCAATCGCCGGCGTCTCGTGGCTCGGCATCCTCGGTCTGCTGATCGGGCCGCTCGCGTTGTCCTACTTCTTCGAGCTACTGTCGATGTACAGGCGGGAGTATCTGACGAGGGACGCGTGACGGTCAACGCTAAACGTTCAACGATTGACGCTGGGCATGTCACCCCGAGCGTAGCGAGGGGGCTGAGCTCGGCGGCCCCAACGTGTCGGGCCAGCAGCAGCGCCCCGCGTTGTTCCGCCCCCTCGCTTCGCTCGGGGTGACAGAGTTGAAGCGTCAAGCGTTCCGCATCAAGCCTCCAGCGTCCATCTTCCATCCTTCATCGCCAAGACGACAAAGCCCCCGACCACTCGCGTGATCGGGGGCTTCGTTGTTGTCGGAACATCGATCAGTTGTTCTGCTTGATCTCGGTCCGGCGGTTCATCGCGCGTCCGGCCGCGGAGTTGTTGTCCGCGATCGGCTCTTCCTCACCGCGCCACCGGGTGGTGATCCGGTCGGCGGCGACACCCTGGCTGATCAGGTACTTGCGCACCGTCTCGGCACGGGCCTGCGAGAGCCGCATGTTGTAGGCGTTGGTCGAGATCCAGTCGGTGTGACCGACCAGTTCGATATTCACCTGTGGGTTGTCCTTGAGGGTGCGGGCGACCGCATTCAAGGTGTCCGTCGCGCCCCGCGTCAGGTCCGAGTGGTCGAACTCGAAGTGGACCATCTGGAGCTCGAACTGATAGGTCGGCCGGGCCGGCGGAGCCGGAGCAACCGGTGCCGGTGCCGGTGGCGGCGTCGGGGCGATCGGTGCCGCGGCGCGCGTGCAGACGTTCGCCGAGGACATCAGCTTCCCCTTGACGCTGTACGCGGTCACCTGCCCGCAGCCTTCGGCGCCGGCAGTGTAGCGACCGGTCATGCCGTCGATCGTGCCGGGACCGTTGAGGCGGTACTCGACCGCATCAGGCTTGCCGCAGTATGTCGCCTCGGACGAGAAGGTCTGCGTGCCACCGGGAGTCAACTCGACCGACGTCGGACGGATGCCGATCATGTCGGTCGAGTGGTCACAGCCACCGCCACCGAGCAGGAGCGACAGGCCGGCCTGGGCACCGAGGTACATGTTGCTCTCATCCGCGAAACCGCTCGGGATGAAGTCGGCGGTACCCTCGAGCCGCAGCGACAGCCAGCTCACCGGATTGAGGCGGAGACCGGCGATCGCACCCGCGCCGACGTAGGACTCTTCGATGCCCTTGGTCAGCTTGGTATAGTCGATGCCGGCGCCCAGGAACGGACGGATCGAGCCGCTACCGAAGTTGTACACGCCGCGAAGGTTCCACGGGTTGTACACAAGCGGACGTGACCTCGCGCCCATCGTCGACGGAATGAGCGGCTGATTCTTGGCGAGATCGGTCGGATTCCACGACGCATCGGCCTCGATGGCGAAGTGATCGCCGAGGAAATAGCCAAGACGGCCACCCCCGCCAATCCGGTTGTCATCTGGCCCGCGAACCTTATACGAGTCGGGGTATCCGGTGTAGCGGCCGAAGCCACCGATCTCAACCGTCCCCTTCGACTGCGCGGCCAATGGAGCCACGGCAAGGACCCCCATGGCAGCCACGATAGTACCTCTGAAGCGCATCCCTATCCTCCCTGAGTGATTTCGGTCGAGTCCGGTCCGGCTACGACCGTCGTTCATGGGGAAGACGAGTCCCCTCGCCTGCCTCGCACAACACGTTATTACAGAAACACTTCGGGCTATCCGGCGCAAGAGTGGGGCCGCGACAGGAACGGGGGGAAGTCCCACGCCGGAAGATGGGAATCTGGGCTCCGGTGGCCCTTGGCGTGTCCCGAACCGCCATGGTCCGGGCAGGTTGCGATCCGGTGTGATTAGCTTCTTGCCGCATGGATATTTCCCCATTTCCCGGTCTGTTGCCCCTGATTTGCCTCCTGATCGCCCCGATTCATGGGCTGAGCTGCCAATGGCGGGTCGAGGCGTGGTTCGGGGACGCCTACAATCTGGGCACCCCGCTCACCATTGAGCAGGAGGGGGAACCGGACCTCCATATCAACGCCGACTGGTCGACCCGGCCCTGGCGCCCGACATGGTATTACTCCGGCCGGATCGCCAAGTGGTCGGGGAACAGTGCCTGGGCGTTCGAGTACATGCACCACAAGCTCTACCTCGACAATCCGCCCCCCGAGGTTGCCACATTCCGGATCACCAACGGGATCAACAACCTGCTCGTCGAGCGTCATTGGCGCCGCGGCGGCTGGGAATTCGGGGTCGGAGGAGGCCCAGCTTGGGCGGTGCCGCTGAGTCGCGTTCGCGACAAGACCTATAGCCGTGGCGGCGGTGGCATCTTCAAATCGCATTACGAACTCTCGGGTGCGACCGCGTTGGCAACCGTGGCGCGGCGACTGAAGCTGTTCCCGTACACGTATGGCTCGTTCGCGATCAAGACGACCTTCACGCATCTCGACGTGAACATTGCCGACGGGCGCGCGCACCTCAATAATGTGGCGCTCCACCTTCAATACGGCATCTCGCTCCAAAGCTCACCCTGAGACTGGGCTGGCCGTCGGACGTGGCGTGCGGTGTCCCGCCGCGGTATCGTCACCACTTGTATTCCCACCTAGTGCCTGCCCCTCTCAAGGATGCCTGCATGTGGCGTCGCCGTGTCCAACTTGTCCGGAATCCTTTCCTCGCAATTCTCGCCACCGGCTCGCTTGTCGGTCAGGCACCGGCCCAACGACTCGCGACCGACTCGCTCTTCCAGGAGCTAGCTGTCGCGTTGTCACCGGAGAGCATCCCCGTGGAGAGCAGATGCGCCGACTTCACGGGTGCGATGCTCCACCTCTGCAAGGGACTGCTCGCGGTCAAGCGCGCTGAACTCACCGGCGAGGCCGACGCCGCAATCGGCGCCGAGCGCGAGCTGAGATACGTCGTCGAGGGCGAACCGAATTGGGCGAGTGGCTGGTACGCAATGGGGATTGCTCGACTCGCACTTGCACGCTCGTCGGTGACCGCCAAGCCCGGCCCGCTCCAGATACTCGGTATGTCGTGGGAGGCCGGTGCCGGTCAGGCTCTCGTCCGCTCCCTCGAACTCGATAGCTCCAACGCGGATGCTGCGACGGCGTTGGCGCTCGCCGGGATCCCGCGCGAAGGGAAGGCGCAGCTCACCAAGCGTCTCGACATGCTCCGGCGGATTCGTCCAATGCTCGGCCCTGCAGCCCTGCTCGGGGCCGCGCGGGTGGAACGCATCGCCGGCAGCCGCGACTCTGCAGCTGTGCTGTTCGAACGGGCCCTCACCAGTGGTGTGGTCGACTCCGGATTCGTCGCGACGCAGCTGGCGCGAGAGCTGTACGCCTCGAATCGAGCGGAGGCTGGGGCCAAGGTGCTGATTGATGGAGCCGCGACCACCACCAAGCAGGGACAGACCGCCTATCGGCGTGAGCTCGAATGGGTCGCCGAACCCGCCGAGCTCGCGGCGTGGGATCAATTGCCGCCGACAGACCGACCAGGATGGCTCCGGCAATTCTGGGCCAGCCGCGACGTCAACGAAGGCTGGCCCGACGGCACTCGACTGGTCGAACACTACCGTCGGATCGAGACGGCGTGGAGGGACTTTACGCTGGCCCTGCCGCCGAGTGGTCGGCAGATCGCCGCGAGCACCACCGGTGGCATCGACACCTTCGTCGACGAGTTGATCGAACGACGGATGAACGGTGCCGAAGGGTTGAGCTATCAGCAGGACGCGATTGCATCTGGCAAGGGACAGCTCGCTGCCGGTGACAACGCATCCGGAGCCGCCGCGGATCGCATCACTGATGGGTTATTGATCGCGTCGCAGATGCAGGCGCTCGGACTCGGCGGTCCCTTCCGTGCCTTCCGTACCACCCAGGACGTGCTCGACGACCGCGGCGTCGTCTGGATCAGGTATGGCAAGCCGGACAAGATCGTCTCGTCATCCGGCGGCGTCGCGATGCAGGTGTGGGCCTACGACCACATCGAGCCGCGGCTGGTCTTGCAGTTCCAGGAAGAGAACTTTGTGGGCCAAGCCGGAGCGACCAGGCTCGTGCCGACGCTGATCAACGAGGCCGGCCGGTTCCGGGACCAGTTCTGTGGCATCGAGCCGTCGCTGTGCGCCGCGATCACCACCTCCGAGGACCAGCGCTACAACGATGCCAACTCGCTGGCCCAATCAGGAGTCGGGAGCAGGTACGCCAATGCCAAGACCGACGGCGGACGACTCACGCCGGCCGTCCTCGATCGGATTGTGCGAACAGGCGCCGAGCAGATCGCGCGCGCCACCACCACCGATGCCAACCCGCGCGTCTTCACCAAGGAAGTCGACCCACTCGTGCAGCTCTATGGATTGGTGGCGCCGGGGACCGCGCGATCGGTGGCGCTCGCCGCCTTCGCGATTCCGGGCGACCAGCTCGAAGGGACGCAACCGCCAGCCGCGGGTGGTCGGACCGTCTACGCCATCCGATTGATGCTCTCGCTGCTGGATGGGACGGGGCGACGGGTCGATGTCGACACGGTTCGGAACTTTGCAGTCGCCTCCCCGCTCCAGAAGGGACAGTTCCTGACCGGCACCCTGGAGCTGCCGCTACCCCCAGGACGCTACCGCGGCTCGCTCTTGATCAGCCAAGGCGATGGCCGGGGCGCCGTCGCCACCCTTCCGGGGATCGGCGTGCCCGACCAAGGGAATCGACTCGCGGTGAGTTCGGTGGTGCTTGGCCGCCCAGGGAGTGGTACGGCATGGCGCTCGGGGAACGCCGTGGTTGCCCTCAACCCACTCGGTGCCTTCACCGAGAAGGGCGACGCCGAGCTCTACTATCAGGTCGCGGGGCAGTCGCCGGGGACCCCGTATCAGACCACGCTCGAATTCTTCGACACCGCGAGTCCCGAGGCGTCGGCCCTCACACTCCAGTTCGACGAGAACGCCTCCGCGAGCTTTCGGGAGGTGCATCGGACGGTCGGCCTCGCGAACCTGAAACCGGGTCGGTACCGCCTCAAGGTGACGGTCTCGGGCGGGGGTGCCTCGTCGACCGAAACGGCGCTTCTGGCGGTAGTGAAGAAGTAGGACCGCAGGGGGTTGCGACTCGAGGGGACCCTCTGCATAATTATGCACTATGCAGAAAAAAGTAGCCCTCGCCTTCTCCGGCGGACTCGACACCTCCTACTGCGTCCCCCGGCTGATTGAGCGGGGGTTCTCGGTCGATACGGTCTTCGTCAACACCGGCGGGACGTCGGCCATGGATCGCGCCGCGATTCAGGCCCAGGCCATCGACGTTGGCGCTGCGGGCCACCACGAGCTCGATGCCCGCGAGCTGGTCTTCGACCGATTCGTCCGCTGGCTAATCCAGGGCAATGTGCTCCGCGGTGGGGTCTACCCGCTCTCGGTCGCCGCCGAGCGGACCCAGCAGGCGATTTCGGTGATCGAGGTGGCCCGTCAGGTCGGTGCGACCGCCGTGGCGCACGGCTCGACCGGTGCGGGCAACGACCAGATCCGCTTCGATATCGCCCTCCGTGTCCTCGCCGAGGACCTTGAGGTGATCACGCCGATTCGTGAGGAGTCGATCTCGCGCGACCAGGCGATCGCCTACCTCGAGGCGCGCAATCTTCCGGTGCCACCCAAGTCGGGCGCCTTCTCGATCAATCGTGGCCTCTGGGGCACCACATGGGGGGGGGGGTGGACCCATGATACCTGGGCGGCCCCACCCGCCGAACTGCTCGAGCCCCCCGCCGATGCCCCTGCACCGCGCGATCTGGTGATTCACTGGGAACAGGGCGTTCCCGTGATGCTGGCTGGCGCGCCGATGGCGGGGCATGAAATCGTCGATGCACTGACAGCCGAGTGCGCTCGTTACGGCATCGGCCACGGGATTCACACCGGCGAGACCGCGCTCGGCATCAAGGGTCGCATTGGTTTCGAGGCGGGCAGTGCGCTCGTGCTGATCAGTGCGCACCGTGAACTGGAAAAGCTGGTGCTCACCAAGTGGCAGTCGTTCTGGAAGGATCAGCTCGGCACCTTCTATGGCGATCGCCTGCACGAGGGGCATTACTTCGATCCCGCGCTCCGCGATATCGAGGCCATGATTGCTTCCTCGCAGCGCCGCGTCACTGGTGAGACACGCGTGCATTTGGCTCCCGGGCGGTTCCTCGTCACCGGCGCCTCCTCGCCGTGGTCGATGATGGACCGCGCCGTCGCGACCTACGGCGAGGAGAATGTGCTCTGGACCGGCGACGAGGCGAAGGCCTTCGCGCGCGTCGGCGCGATTCCCGAACTGCTCGCGATGCGTGCCGACCAGCGTGCCATGACCAAGGGCTGACCGATGGTGACCACCACCCGCATCCGTCTCGACCGCATCGCCTCGAGCACCCGCAATGCCGCGCTGGGCGACGAGGTGACCATCGGCAATGAGATCATCGCTGCCGAAGGCTATGTCCTCGCGGTGCGCATCTTCGAGGACAAGGCGAACTACAACACCCTCGAGGATCTCTCGGGACGCATGGTGGCGCTCCGCGCGGGCGACGTGCTCGCCGGCACACTTGGCATCCGTCGTGCGCTGCGTGGCTACGCGGGTGACGTGCCCACCGAAATCCATGTTGGCGATACCATCGATGTGCTGAACCTCGGTGGTATCCTCGGTCGCTGCACCTCGGTCAATCCCGATATCGGGCCACCCTTCAAGGCCGAAGTGCTCGGTGCCGTGCTCGCGTTCCCCGAGCTCGGTGATCGAATCGGCCGACCGGCACACATCCGGGATGGGGCCATCGCACCGGCCGACGAGTTGACCGGAGCCGTGCCGATTGTCTTCGTCGCGGGCACCTGCATGAACTCTGGCAAGACCGTCGCCGCAACAGAGCTGGTGCGCGGCATGAGCCGGGCCGGGCTCCGGGTCGGCGCGCTCAAGCTGACCGGCGTCTCCTTGATGCGCGATGCCCTCTCGATGC
Organism: Gemmatimonadota bacterium; assembly: GCA_039933845.1. Taxonomy (GTDB): domain Bacteria; phylum Gemmatimonadota; class Gemmatimonadetes; order Gemmatimonadales; family GWC2-71-9; genus Palsa-1233. The sequence continues at coordinate 5,880 of JBDTNH010000033.1, read as the reverse complement.
GCGATGCCGGGGCCGTCACGGCACTCACCTTCAACGACGCGGGTGCGGCCAGCACGCATGCCGGCATGACCGTGCCCATCGCCCGCGGGCTCATCAACACGATGCTCGAGCCGCTCGGCGCGCGGCCCGATGTGATCGTCGCCGAATTGGGCGACGGGATCCTTGGCGAATACGGCGTGCAGGACATTCTCCGTGCGAAGGACCTCACGGCACTCGGTGCAGCCTGGGTCATGGCGGCACCCGACCCAGTCGGCTGCTGGGGCGCGCGCGAGTTGATGACGCACGAGTTCAACCTGCCGATCACCGTGTTTACCGGACCGGCGACCGACAACTCGGTCGGCCGTGATTACATCACCTCGGTGCTCGAGCTCCCGGCGCACAATGCGCGACGTGATGCCGACGGCATGTTGTCGCGCGTGATGGAAGCGGTCGCAGAGTGGCAGGCACCCAAGGCGGTGCGGCGGTGAAGGTTGCCGTGGTCGGTGGTGCGGGCTATGCCGGTGGTGAGCTGGTTCGCTTGCTGCTGCAGCATCCCGACGTCGATCAGCTCACCGTCGGCTCCAGGTCGCAGGCCGGTCGTCCCGTCGCCGAGGTGCATCCTCAACTGACGCTGCTGACCGATGCCCGTTTCAGTGGCGATGATCCGGCGACACTCGCTCGTGGCAAGGATGTGATGTTCCTGGCGCTCGAGCATGGCGAGTCGACCCGCGTGATGGGTGACGTGCTCGATGCGGGGCCGGGGATGGTGGTGGATCTCGCCGCCGATTTCCGGATTCATGATGGCCGCCTGCACGAGCGCTACTACGGCACCCACGAGGCCGCCGCACTCGTGCACCGATTCCGTTATGGCCTCGCGGATGTGCTTGGCGATGGGCTGCGCGGTGCGCGCGCGATCGCGGCGCCGGGCTGTTTCGCGACCACGGCCCAACTGGCACTCCACATGATCCGTGACCTGGCGGTAGCGGCCGATCCGGTGATCTTCGCGGTCACCGGCTCGAGTGGCGCCGGACAGGCGCTCAGGCCGACGACGCATCATCCGGCGCGCGCCAGCAACCTGTTCGCCTACGGTGTGATGTCGCATCGGCACGAGGGCGAAGTGCTCGAGCAGTGGCGCGAGTGGCGTGGTGATCCCGCTGCTGGGGCCCGGCTGATGCCGCACTCCGGACCGTTCGTCCGTGGAATCCATGCCACGCTCCACGCCCGCTTGATTCCGGGCAATCATGACGCGGAGTCGATCGTGAAGGCGGCGGCAGCTCGTGTTGCCGATCGACCGTTCCTGCGCCTTACCGACGCGCCACCGCATCTCACGCACGTGGTCGGCTCCAATCTCGCGATGCTGCACGTCGCGCCATCCGACGACGGTAGCGAAGTGCAGGTGATCTGTGTGCTCGACAATCTCATCAAGGGCGCGGGCGGCCAGGGGATCCAGGCGATGAACCTGGCGCTCGGACTCGACGAACGCGCCGGCCTTCTTGCACCCGGACCAATGCCATGCTGAATGACGCCGACGCGCTGCTCCCGGTGTATGCGACCTTCCCGCTTCGCGCCGTTTCGGGGCATGGGTCGTGGCTGGTCGATGACCAGGGCCACGAGTGGCTCGACGCCTACGGAGGTCATGCCGTCGCCACTTGCGGTCACTCGCATCCGCACGTGGTGCAGGCCATCGCGCGGCAGGCCGAGACGCTGCTGTTCTATTCGACCGTGGTGCCCCACGTCAATCGGGAACGGCTTGCCGCCGAACTGGTGCGACGCACACCCGAGCCGCTCACGAAGGTCTTCTTCTGCAACTCCGGCGCCGAGGCCAACGAGAACCTGCTGATGCTGGCGCGACGGAAGACCGAGCGGAGCAGGGTGGTCTCGCTGCGAGGCGGGTGGCACGGCCGGACGGCTGCCACGCTGGCCTGCACGGATGGCGAGAAGTATGAGGCTGGCGCGCGGCGAGCCGGTATTCCGCTCTCGCGGAAGGTGCCGATCAACGACATCGCGGCGCTCGATGCCGCCGTCGATGACAGCATCGCCGCTGTGCTGCTCGAGCCGGTCCAGGGGTTCAACGGAGCCCGCACCTGCACGCCGGAATTCCTGCAGGCTGCACGCGCGATCTGTGATGATCGCGGGGCCAAGCTCCTCTTCGACGAGGTCCAGTGCGGCACCGGACGGACCGGGTGCTTCTCGGCCGCGGAACTCTTCGGAGTCGTGCCCGATGCGCTCTCGATGGCGAAGGGACTCGCCGCGGGCCTGCCCATCGGAGCCGTGATTGTCCGCGACAGTCTCGTGGACGATATCCGGATCGGCGATCTGGGTTCGACCTTCGGAGGGGGGCCGGTGCCCTGTGCTGCGGCCCTCGCCAATCTCGAGGTGATGGATCAGGAGGGGTTGCTCGAGAATACCCGGGAGGTTGGCGGCACACTTGCCTGTCGGTGTGCCGGCCTCGATGCGATCCTCGCGGTGCACGGGCGCGGCTTCCTGATCGGGCTCGAACTCGATCGACCGGCCGCACCGGTCCAGCGGGCACTTTTCGAGCGGCGCGTGCTGACGGGCACGTCGACCGATCCGAACACGCTGCGCCTGTTGCCGCCGCTGTCGTTCAGCGCCGCGGAGGCCGATCTCCTCTTTGCCGCGATCAGCGAGGTGCTGTCATGAGTGGTCGCGATTGGCTCGCGATGGAAGACTGGAGCCCCGAGGCGGTCGACGGACTCCTCGATCTCGCGGTACGCGTCAAGCAAGGCGAGGTGACGGGCGGGCTCGAGCGGAAGGTGTTGGCGATGGTGTTCATGGACCCGTCGCTCCGCACACGTGCCTCGATGGAAACGGCGATGTTCCTGCACGGTGGCCACGCGCTCTGCCTCGAACCCGGCAAGGGAAGCTGGTCGCTCGAGACTGAACTTGACACCGTCATGGATGGTGCCACGGTCGAGCATATCATCGAGGCCGCGCGCGTGCTGTCACGTTATGCCGATGCGCTCGCCGTGCGTGCCTTTCCGAAGGGTACCGATTGGGCGGTCGAGCGTCAGGATCTGACGATCCGGAACTTCGCGCGCTACGCCACGGTGCCGCTCATCAACCTCGAGTCGTCACGTCGGCACCCGTGTCAGGGTCTGGCCGATGCGCTCACCCTGCGCGAGAAGCTGGGCGAGACCGTGGGCAAGACCTTCGTGCTGCAGTGGGCGTGGCATCCCAAGGCGTTGCCCACCGCCGTGCCCGCCAGCGCCGCGATTGCCGCCGCCCATCTTGGCATGAATGTCGTCATCGCTCGACCCGAGGGCTACGATCTTGATCCGGACGACTACCTGGCAATCGAATCGCTCGCCGTGACACGGGGTGGCAGCATGCGGGTGACGGACGATATCGATGGGTCGATTGCCGGTGCGCACGCGGTCTATCCCAAGTCGTGGGGTGCGCTGCCGTACTTCGGCCTTCCCGAGGAGGAGCGTGCGCTCCGCGAGGGGAAGCGCGACTGGCGTCTCACCGCGGCACGGATGGCCTCGACGGCTGGTGGTCGGGGTATCGCGATGCACTGCCTGCCGGTGCGGCGCAATGTGGAGATCGATGGCGCGGTCCTCGACGGCCCGCAGAGTGCCGTCGTTGATCAGGCCGAGAACCGCTTGCATGCCCAGCGCGCGTTGCTGCTGGAAATGTTGGGCGCTGGCTGAACTGACTTCCGACTGCCAACTTCTGATACCGTAACCAGCACTCGACCCGAAAGCCAATCATCATGACCATCGACACCACCAGGGGCATCGCAGGATTGAAGGGCGCTCTCCGCTACGTTCGCGCCTATCGCGATCACGTCTTCGTCGTCAAACTCGGTGGCGATGTGCTCTCGGATCCGCATGTGCTCGATCAGGCCGCGGCCCAGTTGGCGCTGCTCTCCTCGCTCTCGATCCGGATCGTCGTCGTGCACGGCGGAGGGCCGCAGGCATCGGCGCTGTCGCGTCGGCTGGGGCAGGAGCCGGAGATCATCGGTGGCCGGCGCGTCACCACTGACGAGGCCCTCACCGTCGTCAAGATGGTCTACCGCGGTCTGCTCAACACCGACCTCGTCTCGGCCCTCCGACATCACGGCGTGCAGGCCGTGGGAATCTCGGGAGTCGACGGGGATCTTGTCACCGCGCACCGGCGTCCGCCGGTGCAGATGGTCGACGACAAGGGAATCGAGCGCATGGTCGACTACGGCCATGTCGGCGATGTCGATCGCGTCGATCCGCGCATCCTGACCACGCTGCTCGATCAGCGATTCCTGCCGGTCGTCTCGTCGCTTGCCGGTGACGTCGAGGGGCAGGTGTTCAACGTCAACGCCGACACCGTCGCCGAGCAGCTCGCGCGCGGTCTCCAGGCGCAGAAGCTGATCTTCATGACCGGCGCCGCTGGAGTCCTGCGTGATCGGAACGACGCCAGCACACTGGTCACCTTTGCCGACCCGGATGACCTGACCGAGCTGATGCAGAGCGGGGCATTGGCCGGCGGGATGAAGCCCAAGGTCGAGGCGTGCATTCGTGCGGCCACCGGCGGGGTGGAGCGGACCCACATCATCGACGGACGAGCCCCCGACGCGCTGCTGCTCGAAGTGTTCACGGGTGCCGGGACCGGCACGATGATCGTCGGCCGAAAGGAGAAGGCGACCTATCTCGGTGTCGACCTGGCCGACTGAGGTTGCCCTGCTCCGCGACCTGGTCGCGATCCCCTCGATCAGCGGGGATGAGCTTGCCGCGTCCCAGTATGTGGAGGAATGGGCCCGGGCGGGTGGCCTCGATGTCGTCCGGGATGAGACGTCCGTGCGTGTCTCGGTCGGCGACGGGTCGATCGGGCCGACTTTGGCGCTCGCCACACACCTCGATGTCGTGCCGCCGGGTGAGGGCTGGACTCGCGATCCCTTCACGCCCACGATCGAGGGCGACTTGTTGTTCGGTCGCGGAGCTGGCGATGCGAAAGCCTCGGTGGCCGCGATGCTCGCCGCAATCGCCGATTTGCAGGGTGAGGCACTCACTGGGCGGGTGTTGGGTCTGTTCACCTACGGCGAAGAGACCCGGCAGGCGACGATGCCTGACGCCATCGTGCGAGCCGGTCGACTCGATGCCGCGCTCGTGGGCGAGCCGACCAATCTCGAACCGGCGATTGCCCAGCGTGGCCTGATGATGGTCGATCTGGTGGCCCACGGTACCCAACGTCACGCTGGCTATGCCACGGGCGAAGGCTTCGAGAACGCGGTGACCGCACTCGCGCGCGAAATCATGAAGCTCGAGGGGCTGCTTGCGGATCGGGTGCATCCGATTCTGGGGGCCACGATCGTGACCCCGACCATGCTCGAGGCGGGCGTCTCGCGGAACGTGACGCCACCGACTGCACGGGCCGTCCTGGATATTCGCTCCACACCAGTGTGGCCGCACGATCAACTCGCCGCAGCGCTCAGCGAACGACTGTCGTGTGAGGTGGTGGTGACGTCCAGCCGCCTGGTTCCGTGCGAGACGCCCGCCGACTCACGGTTGCAGCAGGCCGTCATGGCCGCGGCCCCGAACGCGACACCCTATGGTTCGCCGACGTGCAGTGACTGGTGCTATCTGCGCGCGCTCGATGCGGTCAAGCTCGGTCCCGGTACCTCACGGCGCTCCCACACTCCCGACGAGTCGGTGAACCTCTCCGAGGTCTCCGCCGCGCGCCTCCTCTACGCCGCCATTGCCAGGAACTACCTCGCATGACCGAGAGACTCTGGAGCTCAGGAGCATCCCCCGACGCACTGATGCTCGCCTATACCGTCGGTGACGATCGCGAGATCGACACCGCGCTGCTCCGCTGGGATGTGATCGGCTCACTTGGGCATCTCGAATCATTACGGGGCGGCGAGATTATCACCACGCGCGAGTATGCCCGCATGCGGCGGGCGCT
>JBDTNH010000032.1:0-23878 GCA_039933845.1 Gemmatimonadota bacterium | reverse complement strand
ACCGAGGGAACGGCATCGCCGCGCGGCATCCCCATCGCCGTGACCGACTCGCTGGGTTCCACCGGCGGGCTCAGCGACTTCCGACTCGGCCTCGGCTACAAATTGCGGGGATCGGTCTACCTTGGCGTCGGTGCGCACCTCGTCACCGGCTCGAATCGACTCTTTTTGAATCGTGCCTGGGCCGACACCACCTACACCGCGATTCGCCAGTCGGCGGAGCTGTCCTACCTCGGGTTCGGAATGTCGGGGGGCGTGATCGTGCGGGTGTCGCCAGCACTCACGCTTGCGGGAACCGTCCGGTTCGACGGACCGCTCGACGTGGAGCGCGACTCCGCGGGGACCGGGACCATCGACATGCCGCTCACCCTGAATGCCGGTGTGCGTTTTCAGCCGTCGACACGCTGGCTGCTCGCGGCACAGGCCGGGACCCGCACGTGGTCGCGTGCCAATCTGGGCATCACCGAGCTAGGCGGAGTGGCGGCGCGGAACTCGAACGAGGTCTCTGCCGGGTTTGAGTACTATCAGAATCGGCGCTCACCCGAGCAGCTGCCGATCCGAATCGGGGTTCGGCGGGCCGACCTGCCGTTCCTCCTGGTGCAGGGAAGTCAACCGCGAGAGACCGCGGTGTCGTTGGGGACCGGTTTCCGGTTCGCCAAGGGTGTGGGCGGTTTTGATTTTGCACTCGAGCGGGTGCGCCGGACCCAGGGTGCGAGCTACTTCGAGAATGCCTGGCTACTCTCGATCGGCGTGGCGCTCCGCGGCGTGCTCGCGAACTGAGTCGCCTGGTGCTGGTGATGCAGGTCGGACGGGACGCGCATTCGGGGCGCCCCTTCGTGCAAGGGGAGTGAGGGAGTCATGAAACGCGTCTGGATCGAGACCTATGGTTGCCAGATGAACGTCGCCGACACCGAACTGATGTTCGGTGTGCTGTTGCGTGACGGGTACACGGTCGCGGACCAGCCCGAGGACGCCGACGTCATGCTGGTCAATACCTGCGCCGTCCGTGACCACGCAGAGCAGCGGGTGGTCGGTCGGGTCGGCGAGCTCCAGCGCCACAAGCGACCGGGCAGCGTGCTCGGGGTGGTGGGATGCATGGCCCAGCGACTCGGGCCGATACTGCTCGAACGAGTCCCCAAGGTCGACCTCGTGGTCGGACCCGACGGTTACCGCAACCTTCCCGAACTGTTGGCGCACGCCCAGGCCGGCGGTCGGGTGGCGGATGTCGAGTACCGGGGCTGGGAGCACTATGAGGACATTCCTCAGCACCGTGAGCCGGGCCCGTCGGCCTTTGTCACCGTCCAACGTGGCTGCGACTATCGATGCACCTTCTGCATCGTGCCGACCACTCGCGGACCGGAGCGTTCGCGCCGGCTCGAGGACGTGGTCAGCGAGGTGCGTGGCCTTGTCGAAACCGGTGTCACCGAAGTCACGCTACTCGGTCAGACGGTCAACTCGTACCACGACGGCAGCCACGACTTCGCCATGCTGCTCCGTGCTGTCGATGCCGTGGACGGCGTTCGGCGGATCCGGTTCACCTCGCCCTACCCGAACGACTTCACCCCGCAGGTCATCGAGGCGATGGCCGAGCTGCCGTCGGTCTGCGAGCATGTGCACCTTCCGGTACAGAGCGGGTCGGACACTGTCCTCCGGCGGATGCTGCGGCGCTACCGTCGTGACCAGTATCTCGATGTTGTGGCGCAGCTTCGTGACGCGATTCCCGGCATCACCCTCTCGACGGACATCATCGTCGGATTTCCGGGTGAGACCGAAGCGGAGTTCGATGAGACGCTCTCGATCGTGACCGAGGCCAAGTTCGATGATGCCTACACCTTCAAGTATTCGTTGCGCGAGGGGACACCGGCGGAACGGATCAAGGATCACGTCGCGGATGACGTCGCCTCGGAGCGACTCGCGCGACTGATCGAGGTGGTGCGGACACAGGGCCGACGCCGAAACATGACGCATGTGGGCGAGTGCCATGAAGTGTTGGTCGAGCGTCCGGCGCGTCGTGGCGACATGATGCTTGCTCGGACTCGACTCAATCACCTCGTGCTGATCCCGATGACGCCCGAGCACATCGGCGAGTACCACACGGTGCGCCTCACCGGCACCACAGGATCGACCTTCACCGGCGCCATCGAGCGCCCGACGCTGGCGGTGCTATGATCGTGAACGTGATGGAGCATCATGTGATCGCGGCCTACGAGCGGCTCCGCGGCGCGGTGCCAGGATTCATCGATTCGCCGACGCATCGGGATGACGTGGTGGTGTACGCCCTCAATCGCCTGCCACCCAAGTACGTCGTGTCGGAGGCCGGCAAAGCGGTCACTGAGGCGCTGCTTGCGTCCCCGCAGCAGCGGACGGAGACCGAGGTCCAGGTGCTCACCGCGCTGCACCAAGTGACCCGGATCCCGGAACGCGCAGCGCGATGGGATCCGCCCAAGGTCGGCTGACCGACCCGGCGGGGTCGCTGACACTGGGAGTTGCCTACGGGGCCGGTCTGTTGACCGGCCTCGCGCGTTTTCCGGACCCGCTCGTCGTGGCGATCGCCTGCCTTGCCATTCTTGTCGCGCTCCGGCATCTCCCCAGCCGAACGGTTGCGTGCACGGTGCTGCTCGGACTGATGGTCGGTTCGCTGACGAGGCACCATGCCGCGAATTCCTGTGCCGCCACCCTCCCGGATGAGGTTGTCACGCGCTCCGTCACCCTGATCGACCCCGGAATCGCATCAGGTCGGGTACAGCTGGAGTCCGGCGGCTGTCACGGAACCATCATGGCGCGGTGGCCCGATGGACGATCACTGGCGGCCGGCACCACGGCGCAGGTCTCGGCGCGTTGGGTTGCTCGATTCGGTCCGCTTGGACGCCCTGATGGGTCGTTCAATGTTCGACGCGTCGAGGCGGTCCGGGGTTCACCGGGGTTGATTGCGCGAAGCCGGAACGTGGTCGCCGAAAGGATTCGGACGCTCTTCGCGGAGCGCGCGCCACTGGTCGATGCGCTGCTGACGGGACGAAGTGGGGGGATCGATGACGAACTGCGCCAGCGGTTCGCGGAAGCGGGACTCATTCACCTCTTGGTCATCTCCGGATTCCACGTGGGGTTGGTGGCTGGGTGGATCGTGTTGCTGCTCTCAGCGGCCGGGCTGCCCAGAGCATGGGGGCTCCGAGTCGGCGCCCTTGTCGCCCTCGGGTACGCCGCCTGGCTCGGCTGGCCGGCACCTGCGACCCGCGCTGCCGCACTGCTGGTGGTGGCCGCAATCAGTCGATGGAAGCAGCATCGTTGGCGACCGGACGGCACCCTCGGGCTGGCGCTCATTGTCGTTCTCGCCATCGATCCCTGGACCATCACCAGGGTCGGGGCATGGCTGTCCTTCGTGGCGCTCGCCGGCGTGCTCTGGGCCACCCGTTGGGCGAAGCGCTGGTGGCCAGGGATTCGGCCGACAAACTTGGCGCTGGTGGCCTCGGTCGGCGCCACCCTGACCACCGCGCCAATCGGTGCGTTGATCTTCGGGCAGGTCGCACCCATCGGCATTGTGCTCAACCTGGTGGCCATGCCACTCGCGGCGCTCGTGGTCCCCGCGCTCGCAGGCGCCGTGTTCCTGGCGCCGATCCTGCCGATGATGGCCCAGGCGCTCGCGGCGTCCTCGAGTCTGCTGCTTGATGCCCTGAGCAGTCTGGGGACATGGGGGAGCACGCTGCCGGGAGCCGGCGCCCCGGGTGAGGCGAGCTTGGGCACGGCGCTCCCATGGTCGGCGTTGCTGCTTGTGATCCACCTCGCGACGCGCTGCCGCACAGTGCCGCGCGAGAGTGCTCGGCGAGTGGCATGGGTCGTCGCGGTGGTCGCGCTGGTGACGGCCGCCAGCCCGCTCGATGGCATTGCCTCGAACCACGATGAGCTGACGATTGCCTTCCTTGCAGTGGGGCAGGGGGATGCGGTGGTGGTGCGTACGCCGCACGGTCACTGGATTGTGGTCGATGCCGGACCTCACGATGACCGCTTCGACGCGGGAAAGCGGGTGGTGGTGCCGTTCCTCAAGGCGCACGGCGCCCGGGCCGTCGATCTCTTCGTGCTTTCACACGGTCATCGGGATCATGCCGGTGGGGTGCCATCGCTGCTGCATGCGATTCAGGTGGGCCTGGTCCTTGATCCCGCCGACCCGGCAGCCGAGGAGAGCTATCACGAATTCTTGCGCGTGGTCGCGCAAATGGGGGTCCCGTGGCGCGTGGGGAAGGCCGGTGAGCAGTTGACGATCGATGGGGTGGTGTTCCGCGTGGTGCATCCCACGCCTGGATGGCCAGGGGAGGGGCGTGACCTCAATGAGGACTCGATCGTGCTCGAGGTCCGCTACGGCGAGTTCACGGCGCTCCTCGCAGGTGACGCCGGCATCGCCGCTGAGTCCGCGTATGTCGGCGGGCTCACCAGTGTCGACCTGCTCAAGGTTGGGCACCATGGCAGTCGGACCGCGACCGGTCTGGCCCTTCTCCAGCAGACGCACCCGGCGGTCGGCGTTATTTCGCTCGGCGTGAACAACTACGGCCATCCGGCGCCCGAAACCCTCGCCCGTCTGGTCGCGGCGCGCGTCTCCATCTGGCGTACCGATCGAGACGGCACGGTGACGTTGACGTCCGATGGCCGTACCTTCCGCATGCGGAGTCGTGACCGAACCGCGGTCTTCGACGCTACCGACCCTTGACGCCGAGGCGCATGACGTGTTTCACCCGACGCAGGTCACCACGCTCGAGCGGTTCATTCTCGATCAGGAGCGCGAGCATCCCGAGGCGACGGGCGAGCTCACCAATCTCCTCTACGACATCGCCCTCGCGGCCAAGATCATCGGGTCACAGATCCGTCGGGCCGGCCTGGTCAACATCCTCGGGGCCGCCGGTGTCGAGAATGTCCAGGGCGAGCAGCAGCAGAAGCTCGACATCTTCGCAAACGAGACCGTCAAGAACGCGCTGAACCATACCGGTCGTGTCTGCGCGATGGCATCGGAGGAGGATGAGGAGATCATCCCGGTGATCGATACCACGGTGCCGCCGGGAAAGTATGCGGTGCTGTTCGATCCACTCGATGGCTCGAGCAATATCGATGTCAACGCGGCCGTGGGGACCATCTTCGCGGTCTATCGCCGCATCAGTGCCAGCGGGCAAGGCACGCTTGAGGACATGCTGCAGCCGGGGCATCGGCAGGTCGCGGCGGGCTATGTGATCTACGGCTCGAGTGTCATGATGGTGTACAGTGCGGGCCACGGGGTGCACGGCTTCACACTCGACCCAACCATCGGCGAGTTCATTCTCAGTCACCCACAGATGCGGATGCCGACCGCCGGCACGTACTACAGTGTCAACGAGTCAAACTTCAAGCGGTGGTCTCCCGGGATGCAGGCCGCGGTGCGGGGACTCAAGGGTGAGTATCCGGATCGGATCAAGGCGCGCAATTCACGCTATATCGGCTCGCTTGTCGCCGATTTCCATCGCAACCTCGTGAAGGGCGGTGTCTTCCTGTACCCGGCCGACACCAGGAATCCGCGCGGCAAGCTCCGGTTGCTCTACGAGTGTTCCCCGATGGCGTACCTCGCCGAGCAGGCCGGTGGAGCAGCCACAGACGGACGTGCCCGGATCCTCGACCTGCAGCCAGCGTCGCTGCACGAGCGGGTTCCCCTGGTGATCGGTTGCGTCGAGGATGTCGAGTTCGTCCGTCGAATGCTCGAGGAAACGGGACCGGACGCGTGAACGAGTCTCGGCTCAACATCGATGCGCCGGTGCCGGCCCGTCCGGAAGACTGGCCTGCAGCGCGAGCAACAACCCTCGGCGAGCCGGGTGCCTTTCCGTACACGCGCGGGCCGTACGCCGGGATGTACACCACTCGGCCCTGGACGATGCGCCAGTACGCCGGATTCGGGACTGCGAGTGCCACCAACCAGCGATTTCGTGCGCTACTCGCGGCCGGCCAGACCGGCCTTTCGACCGCCTTCGACCTGCCGACGCAGATGGGCTACGACTCCGACCATTCGATGGCCGCAGGTGAGGTCGGTCGGGTCGGCGTCGCGATCGACACTGTCGACGATCTCGCGACCCTCTTCGCCGAAATCCCGCTGGGTGAAGTCTCGACCTCAATGACCATCAACGCCACCGCGGCGATTCTGCTGGCCATGTACGTCGTGGTCGGGGAGGAGCAGGGGGTGCCGCGGACGTCCCTGAGCGGCACGGTGCAAAACGATGTGCTCAAGGAGTATGTGGCACGGGGCACCTACATCTACCCCGCCGAACCGTCGCTCCGGTTGGTGACCGACCTGTTCCGATTCGTGGCTGACGAGGAGATGAACTTCAATCCGATCTCGATCAGTGGCTATCACATGCGCGAGGCCGGTGCCACCGCGGTGCAGGAGGTCGGGTTCACGCTTGCCAATGCGTTGGAGTATGTTCGGCGCGGGATCGCGGCCGGCGTGCCGCTCGCCAAATTCGGTCCGCGGCTCTCGTTCTTCTTCGCGGCCCACAACGACCTGTTCGAGGAGGCCGCGAAGTTCCGCGCGGCACGTCGCCTCTACGCCACGCTCATGCGCGAGCGCTTCGGGGCGGATGATGCCTCCGCGCGGCTCCGGTTCCACACCCAGACCGGTGGCGTGACGCTGCAGGCCCAGCAGCCGCTCAACAACATCGTTCGCGTCACGGTCCAGGCGCTCGCCGCCGGACTCGGCGGCACCCAATCGCTGCACACCAATGGCTTCGACGAGGCGCTGGCGTTGCCGACCGAGGCGAGTGCCACGCTGGCGCTCCGGACCCAGCAGATCCTGGCGGACGAGAGCGGCCTCACCCGGAGCATTGATCCGCTGGCCGGAAGCTGGTACGTGGAGGCGCTCACGGATCAGATCGAGCGCGAGGCGCGCGCGCTGATCGAGGAGATCGACGTCGTGGGCGGGGCCGCGAAGGCCGTCGAGCTCGGCATCCCGCAACGCGCGATCGCCGAGAGTGCCTGGGCGTACCAGCAGGCGGTCGAGTCGGGGACGGTGACCGTGGTGGGTGTCAATCGGTACCAGAGCGACGAGCCACCGATGGCGATCGAAGTGCCCGACTTCACGGCGCTGGCCGCCGATCAAACCGCACGGTTGGCGGCGGTGCGAGCCGGCCGCGATCCTCACCTCGTCATGCAGGCACTTGGCACGATCCGCACAGTCGCCCAGGGGACCGGGCCGCTGATGCCACCCATCATCGAGGCGGTGCGTGCCCGCGCCACGCTTGGTGAGATCAGCGATGTGCTCCGCGATGTGTGGGGAGTGTATCACGAATGACCGATGTCCCGGAATCTCGAGTGTCCACTCGTTCGCTCGTGGTGCCGCGGCACGCGCGGGTCGGCTGGATCGGTGATCCGGCAACCGCCACCGAGGCGTGGCTTGTGCTCCACGGCTACGGCATGACGGCACGGGGGATCCTGCATTGGTTCCGAGACGCCTCGGCGCCGCACCGGGTACTGGTGGCACCGGAGGGACTCTCGCGATTCTATCAAGAGCGTCACGGCATCCGGACCGTCGGCGCATCCTGGATGACGAGCGACGACCGGGAGAACGAGATCCTCGATCAGCGCACCTACCTCAACGCTGTGGCCGATGCGTGGCTTGCTGGCCGGAATCGGATCGAGCTCCATGGATTCTCGCAGGGTGTCTCGACCGCCTGCCGCTGGCTGGTCGCCGGCAATCGAGCCGTGGATCGTCTGGTCGGCTGGGCTGGGGTCATTCCGCCCGACCTGGAACTGGAGCCGCTTGGGGCCAGATCAGGGTCCGGGCCGATCCAGCTCGTGGTTGGGGCGCGCGACTCGCTCGTTTCCCCGGCTCAGGTAGCGGCCGACCGGGATCGCCTCGAGGCCGCAGGAATCGCCGCGCAGCTCCACCAGCACGACGGGGGCCATGGTATCGACCCCGCAGTCCTCACCGCGCTCGCTGGTTGAGGGGGTGGCTCCGCCCCGCTAAATTCAAGGGTTGTGCGGAGTTCAGTGACCCTTGGAGTAGCCATGCCGACTTATGAGTACCTGTGCGCCGAAGGTCATGCCTTCGAGCGCTTCCAAAAGATGAGTGATCGTCCAGTGGCAAAGTGCCCTACCTGCGGGGCGAAGGCGTCACGCAAGGTCAGCGGTGGTCAGGGGCTGATTTTCAAGGGGAGTGGCTTCTACATCACGGACTACGGCAAGGACGGCAAGGGACCGCGGAAGGCCGAATCCAATGGGGCCGAGCCGAAACCGAGCACGAAGAGCGCTGAGGCTCCGGCAGCCGCATCCGCGCCCGCGACGCCCGCGCCCGCGAAGCCGGCCAAGGGCGACGCGTGACCGACCTGCTGTTCGGCGAGCTCTCCCGGATCGCCGAGAAGCTGGCGGGCGAGCCCGTCGACTTCACGCTGGAGCGTCCGCGCGACCCGTCGCACGGCGACTTCGCGACCAACCTCGCAATGCAGCTCGCGCGACGTGTCAAGGCGAACCCACGGGCCATCGCGGCCCAGGTGATCGCGGCGCTTGACCTACCCGATGGCGTGATCGCAGCGACCGAGATCGCCGGCCCGGGGTTCATCAACTTTCGGCTCGCCGGCAGCGCACTCGCGGAGCAGCATGCCGCGATCCTGGCCGAAGGCGGCCGCTACGGTCGCACGAATATTGGGGGGGGGGCTCGGATCAACGTCGAGTTTGTCTCGGCCAATCCGACCGGCCCCCTGCATGTCGGGCACGGCCGTGGCGCGGCTCAAGGCGACGCCATCGCGTCGCTGCTCGAATGGACCGGGCACGCGGTGACCCGCGAGTTCTACATCAATGATGCCGGTGTCCAGATCGATCGCCTCGCGGCGTCGCTCTGGGCACGGGTCCAGCAGGCCGTGGGCCGCGAGGCATCGGTTCCCGAGGGCGGCTATCACGGCGAGTACCTGGTTGAGTCGGCGGCCGCACTGCTCGCCGAGCACGGCGTCGCCTTCGCGGGCCAGGACGAAGCCCCGGGCGTCGCCGCCTGTCGTGCCGCGGCGCTGGTGATGCAGCGCGCGGAGCAGGACGCGACGCTGGCAACATTCGGGGTGCGCTTCGACCAGATGCGCTCCGAGCAGGCGCTCTACGACGCCGGCGAAGTGACGCGGACGCTCGCACGGCTCGATCAGGCCGGCTTGAGCTATGAGCAAGACGGGGCGCTCTGGCTCCGCACCTCGTCGTACGGTGATGAAAAGGAT
The DNA here is from genome assembly GCA_039933845.1 of Gemmatimonadota bacterium. Lineage (GTDB taxonomy): Bacteria > Gemmatimonadota > Gemmatimonadetes > Gemmatimonadales > GWC2-71-9 > Palsa-1233. The sequence continues at coordinate 14,684 of JBDTNH010000032.1, read as the reverse complement.
CGGGTGCTCCGGAAGCAGGACGGCAGTTTCACCTACTTCGTCCCGGACATCGCGTACCATCTGGACAAGCACGCCCGCGGCTTCGATCGCATCATCGATGTCTGGGGCGCCGATCATCACGGCTACATCCCCCGCGTGCGCGGGGCACTGGTGGCCATGGGGATCGCACCTGAGTGGTTCGAGGTGAGCCTGGTGCAGCTCGTGAAGGTCGTACGCGGCGGCGAGGAAGTGAAGATGTCGAAGCGTTCAGGCGATTTCGTCACCCTTCGTGACCTGTTCGAGGAAACCGGCGTCGATGCTGCACGCTATTGGTTCCTGATGCGGCGCGGGGATTCCCACCTGGTATTCGACATCGAACTCGCGACGGCGCACACCGACGAGAACCCGGTGTATTACGTGCAGATGGCGCACGCCCGCATGCACGGCATCTTCCGGAACGCCGGCCGCGAACCCGAAGACGTCACTGGTCTCCTGGACCTCGAGGTGCTCACGGCACAGGACCGCGAGTTGCTCCAGCGACTCACCGCGTTCCCCGAGGCCATCGCTCGTGCCGCACGAGACTTGGCACCGCATCAGGTGACCATCTACCTCGAGGAGCTCGCCCGCCTGGTGCACGGTTGGTATCACGGCTGCCGCGTCCTCGGCGAACCGCCGGCGGTCGAGCATGCGCGCCTGCTCCTCGCCCGCGCGGCCCGACAGGTCTTGACCAATGGCCTCACCCTCCTCGGCGTGTCTGCGCCGGATCGGATGTGATCTCATGAGTCTGCTTGTCGTGGGAAGCGTCGCCCTCGATTCGGTGCACACCCCGTTCGGCGAGACCGCCGATGCGCTGGGCGGGTCGGCCGTCTACTTCTCGGTGGCCGCCTCGTTGCTGCACCCGGTGCAGGTCGTGGGTGTGGTCGGGTCGGACTACCCGGTCGAGGCGCTCGAGCGACTCGCACCCCGCGGCATCGATTGGAGCGGCGTCGAGCAGGCGGCGGGCGAATCGTTCCGTTGGAAGGGGAAGTACTCCTACGACCTGCAGAGCCGCGAGACCCTCGAGACCCGACTTGGCGTGTTTGCTGATTTCCACCCGCGTCTCCCCGATCCGGCGCGGGAAGCCGAGTTCATTTTTCTCGGCAATATTGATCCCGCGTTGCAGGTCTCGGTGCTCGAGCAGGTGAAGGCGCCCAAGCTCGTCGTCTGCGATACGATGAACTATTGGATCAACTCCCGGCGCGATGAGCTGCTCGCGCTGCTGGGGCGCGTTGACCTCTTGATGGTCAACGATTCGGAGGCGCGCGAGTTCTCCGGTGACTGGAACATCCATCGGGCCGGTCGGTGGTTGCTCGAGCGCGGTCCGTCGCGCGTGGTCATCAAGCAGGGCGAATACGGCGCGCTCCTGATCGAGAAGGAGCGCACCTTCGCCGTGCCGGCATTCCCGCTCGAGGAAGTGTTCGATCCGACGGGGGCCGGAGATGCCTTTGCCGGTGGATTCATGGGGTACCTCGCTCGCGAGGGTGCCACCGACACCGACGCGATGCGCCGTGCGATGGTCTACGGTGCCACGATGGGTTCGTTCGCCGTGTCCGGATTCGCGATCGACGGCTTCGAGGCGATCGATATCGACGCGGTCGAGGAGCGGGTGCGGCAGTTTGTCGAGTTGACCCATATCCCGATGGCGAATCGCGTCTCATGAATGATTCCCACTACGCACGGGCGGGCGTCGATCTCCAGGCGGCCGACGATGCCAAGGGTCGCATCGGCAAGCTCGTGGCCGGTACGGCCACCCCGCTCACCCTCGGCGCGGTCGGCGCGTTCGGTGGGATGGTCCGTGTCCCCTCAGGGATGACCGCGCCGGTGCTCGTGATGAGCACGGACGGGGTGGGCACCAAGGTGCTGGTTGCTCAGCAGGCTGGTCGGTACGACACGGTCGGCGAGGACCTGGTCAATCATTCTGTCAACGACATTCTGGTGCACGGCGCGACCCCGATCGCCTTCATGGACTACATCGCCGGTCATCGGCTGCCGGTGGAGATGATCACCGGTGTGGTCGAGGGAATCGCGCGGGGCTGTCGGAAACACGCCATGGTGCTGGCCGGTGGCGAGACCGCCCAGATGCCCGGCCTGTATGCAGAATCGACCTTCGACCTTGCCGGCACGATCATCGGCGTGGTCGAGGAATCGGCGGCGCTGCACGGCGACACGATCAGCGCGGGCGATGTGCTGATCGCCTATGCCTCGACGGGCCTCCACACCAACGGCTACACCCTGGCGCGCCATGTCCTGTTCGAGACCATGGGGCTCTCGCTCGAGGATCTGGTTCCGGGCACCACGACCACCGTCGTCAATGCACTCCTTGCCGTGCACCAGAGCTACGACACGGCGATCCGGCCGGCGCTCGCCGACATCCATGGATTGGCACACATTACCGGGGGGGGGATTGCCGGCAACCTGGTCCGGGTGCTTCCCGATGCGGTTGATGCCGTGATCGAGGTCCTCAGCTGGCAGTGGCCGCCGCTCTTCCGCGCCATCGCGGAGGGGGGCACGGTGCCGACCGCCGAGATGCGGGACGTGTTCAATCTCGGTGTCGGCATGATCGCGGCGGTGCCAGCGGCGGCGGTCGACCGTGTCCGTGGCCATGCCACCGCGGCGGGCGTCGAGAGTTGGGTGCTCGGTGCGGTGCGTTCGGGAACCGGCTGTGTCGCGTTCACCGACTGAGCCCACCGGCCCTGTCGCGCGGGCCGAGGCGCGCGCCATGGCTGGCGCGCGGGTCGTGGCCAGGCAGGGCTGGGGACAGGTGCATCCGAATCCCCTCGTTGGCGCCGTCGTGCTACAAGATGATGAGTGGGTCGGGCGTGGCTGGCATGCCGAGTTCGGTGGCGCGCACGCCGAGCCCATGGCGCTTGCCGAAGCGGGGGATCGCGCCCGCGGGGGGACGCTGGTCGTCACCCTTGAGCCCTGCGCCCACCACGGCAAGACGCCACCCTGTGTCGATGCCATCATCGCCGCCGGCATCGCCCGCGTCATTGTTGCAGTTGAGGACCCCAATCCCGTCGCTCACGGCGGTATCGCAGCCTTGCGTGCCGCGGGGATCGAGGTCGTTGTCGGTCTGGATGCCGTGGGGGTGTCCCAGGAAAACTTCCGCTACCTCCATGCTCATCGACAGACCGGTCTGCCGTACGTCGCGGTCAAACTCGGTGTGAGTCTGGACGGCTGCATCGCGGACCAGGCCGGGTCCTCGAAATGGGTCACCTCGGAGGACTCACGCGGCTGGGTGCACCGACTCCGGGCGCAGTACGGCGCGATCGGCGCTGGCGCGGCGACTGTGATCGCTGATGATGCCCGTCTGACGGTACGTGGCAGCATCACGCCGCGGATCCCTCCCACGCGGGTGGTATTCGACCGCACCGGTCGCCTGACGGCCGACCACGGGATCTTCAGCGATGCGAGCGACGTTCCCGTGATCGTGGTGCGTCGGTCGGGGACGGACACGAGTGGGCTGCGTGCGTTGCCAGGTGTCGAGGTACTCGAGGCCGATGGGCTCGCGGACTCACTCCGACAACTCGCGTCGGCCGGTATCGATTCGCTCCTGGTCGAAGGCGGCGGTCGATTGGCGGGAGCGCTCTTGCGGGAGCAGCTCATCGATCGTGTCCATCAAGTGGTGGCGCCGATCTGGCTCGGCGAGGGTGTGCCGGCCTGGGCTGGGCTTGGACCACAATCGATCGGCGATGCGAAACGTTGGACGATGGTCGAGGGCCGGGCAATCGACGGAGACACAGTGATCACCCTGGACCGACCCTGATGTTCACCGGAATCGTGGAGCGGGTTGGTGTCCTCAGTCGTGTCGAACGGATGGCCGACCGACTCGTGCTGGAGATCGCGGCGCCGTGGCAGGATCTCACACTCGGCGAGAGTATCGCCGTCGATGGGGCGTGTCTGACAGTCGCCGATATCGATCCCGGGACGTTTACGGTGCATGTCGTGCTCACGACGCTTGAGCGCACCGCGTTTGGTGGTCTCGAGGTCGGGGACGCGGTGAATCTCGAACGGGCGCTGCAACTTGGGGACCGGCTCGGCGGGCATCTCGTGCAGGGGCATGTCGATGGTGTGGGGAGGGTCGTATCGGTTCGGGATCATGGGGAGACCCGGCTCATCGAGGTCGAAATGCCAGCCGAAGTGGCCTCGGTGACGATCCCGCTCGGGTCGATCACGATGGGTGGGGTCTCGCTCACCGTCAATGCGCTCCCGGCCCCGAATGTCGTCCAGCTCTCGTTGGTGCCGTTTACCTTGGAGCACACGACCCTCGGCGAACTCGAGGCCGGAGATCCGGTCCACCTCGAGGGTGACCTGATCGGCAAGCATGTCCGGCATCAGGCCGGCGTGTGGCAGAGCAAGGGAGATGCAGGATGAAGTTGGCAACGATCGGGAGCGCCATCGACGCGCTCCGAGCCGGCCGGATGATCGTGGTCGTCGACGATGACGACCGCGAGAACGAGGGCGACCTCGTCTGTGCGGCGGAGTGCATCACGCCCGAGCACATCAACTTCATGCTGCAGCATGGTCGCGGGTGGATCTGCCTCTCGCTCACCTCCGAGGATTGTGATCGACTCGAGCTCCCGCAGATGGTCGAGCGGAACACCGAGTCGATGGAAACCGCCTTCACCATCCCGATCGATGCCGCGGCGCGCTTCGGGGTCACCACCGGCATCTCGGCGTCGGATCGCGCAACGACCATCCGCGTCGCGATCGATCCCGAGACGCGACCGGCCGACTTGCGTCGTCCTGGTCACATGAATCCCCTCCGAGCCCGACCCGGTGGCGTGCTGCGTCGGGTCGGCCACACCGAGGCGAGTGTCGACCTCGCTCGGCTCGCCGGATTTCGGCCGGCCGGCGTCATCTGCGAGATCCTCGCCGACGACGGCACGATGGCCCGTGGCGAGGCGCTCGAACAGTTCGCGGCGAAGCACAACCTGCCGCTGGTGTCGGTGGCGGGTCTTGTCGCACACCGGCTGAGCACGGAGCAGTTGGTCCACCGCGTCGCCGAGGCACGACTGCCGACCGAGTTCGGCGAGTTCCGAGTGATCGGCTATCGCAATGACGTCGACGACCACGAGCATGTGGCCTTGGTCCATGGCGAGGTCAACGGACACCGCAACGTCCTGGTGCGGATGCACTCGCGCTGCCTCACGGGTGACGTCTTCCATTCGCGCCGTTGCGACTGCGGCAGTCAGCTCGAGCGGGCGATGGAGCTGATCACCGAGGCGGGGAGTGGCGTGATCGTGTACCTCGATCAGGAGGGGCGCGGCATCGGCCTGCTCAACAAGCTGCGCGCCTACGCCCTGCAGGACGCGGGGGACGACACCGTGCAGGCCAATGCGCGCCTTGGCTTCAAGGCCGACCTGCGCGACTTCGGGATCGGGGCCCAGATCCTTCGGGATCTTGGCCTCACCACGCTCCGGATCATGACCAACAATCCCCGCAAGCTTGTCGGGCTGGAGGGGTACGGACTCGAGATCGTCGAGCGCGTGCCGCTGCAATCCCCGACCACGCCCGACAACGAAGCCTACATGACGGCCAAGCGTGACAAGCTGGGCCACCTGCTGCCGAGCTGACGGATGCCCACCTTTGAAGGCACGCTGGACACCACCGGCCGGGTGGCCGTCGTGGTCTCGCGGTACCACGAACGCCTGACACGGCGGCTGGTCGATGGTGCGCTCGCCGTGTGCACCGAGGCGGGTCTGGATGCCGGTGCGGTCGACACCTGCTGGGTGGACGGTGCGTTTGAGCTCGGTGTCGCGGTGACAGCATTGGCGCGCGGGGGGGAGTACGTGGCGATCATCGCTCTCGGCGTCGTGATTCGTGGCGAGACGCCGCACTTCGAGTTCGTGGCGGGCGAGACGGCCCGGATGCTGGCAAGTGCCAGCACCGAGACACTCGTGCCGATCGGATTCGGTCTGCTCACCACCGACGACCTGCCACAGGCCGAGGCGCGCTCGGGCGGCGCGGCAGGGAACAAGGGCCGCGAGGCGGCCGAAGCGGCCCTCCGGACGGCGTCGCTGCTGGGACGGATGGCTCGCTCGTGATGCGGACAGAATCGAAACGCCGCGCACGCGCCCTGCAGCTGCTCTACGCGCTCGAGGCCGTTCCGTCGGAGAGCCCCGAGGCGGCATTTCGCGGGCTGGCGCGATTGACCGGTCCGGAGCCGGGGATTCTGGAGGAGGCGCGTGCCACGGTGGACGGTGTCCTCGCGCACCGCGACGAGCTGGACCGGTTCGTCCAGGCCGCGGCGGACAACTGGCGCCTCGAGCGCGTGGCCACAATCGAACGGAACATTCTCCGCCTGGCCGTTCACGAATTGCTGGTCGGCGTCACTCCGGTCAAGGTGGTGATCGACGAGTCGGTCTGGCTTGCCCAGCGATTCGCCGGCGAGCGCGCCCCGGCGTTCATCAACGGCGTGCTCGATCGCGTGGCCCGTTCCCTCGGACGACTGTGAACCTCCTGGTCGTGAACTGGCAGGATCTGCGCAATCCCCACGCGGGCGGTGCGGAGATCCACCTTTTCGAATTGTTCCGCCGCCTCGCCGAACGCGGACACCGCATCCGGCTCGTCTGTTCCGGATTCCCCGGGGGCCGTCAGGTGGAGACAGTCGATGGCATCGAGGTGCACCGCTCCGGTGGTCGGCACTCCTTCACGCTGACCGCACCGCTGGCGATTCGACGCGCCCTCTCCGCCGAACGCCCTGATGTCGTCATCGACGACATGAACAAGTTGCCACTTGGCGTGCCGATGTACACGGATCTTCCCGTGTACACCATCGTGCCACACCTCTTCGGGACGACGGCCTTCCGGGAGGCGCCGTGGCCCATGGCAGCGACGGTCTGGTGCTTCGAACGATTCATCCCCGCCTGGTATCGGCGCGCGTGGTTCCACGCGATCAGTGAGTCGACTCGGGATGACCTCGTGGCCAGGGGGATTCGTCGCGAACGAATTGCGGTGGTGCACCCGGGTGTCGATACAACGCACTTCACCCCACTTGCGGGTGTCGCGCGTCTGGATCCCCCTCGTCTTGTCTATCTCGGGCGCCTCAAACGCTACAAGGGGATCGAGTTCCTGTTGCGTGCGCTGGCCCTCGCGCGGGTCGAGGCTCCGACACTCACCCTCGATGTCGCGGGCACTGGTGACGATCGAGGGCGACTCGAGGCCCTGACCCGATCGCTCGGAATCGCCTCTGCCGTGCGGTTTCTCGGATTCGTCGATGAATCGACCAAACTCGCGCTCTTGCGGGGTGCGGTGGCTAATGTATTTCCTTCACCCAAGGAGGGGTGGGGCATCACCGTCATGGAGGCTGCGGCATGTGGGACCCCGTCGATCGCCTCCGACGCACCCGGACTTCGCGATTCGGTGCGTAATGGCGTGACCGGCCTCCTGGTTCCGCACGGTGATCCGGCCGCGCTTGCCCATGCGATCCTGCGTGTGGCGCGTGAACCGGCACTGGTGGAGCGGCTCGGCGCAGCGGCGCGACAGCATGCCCTGGAGCACTCGTGGGATGCCGCCACCGACGCGGTCGAGTCGCACTTACGGGACCTCGCTGCGGGGATGATCCCCCCGCCGTCCTTCGGATCCTGACGGAGGTTTGTCATGCTACTGACCATCGCCTCACGACACACGACCCTCGAGCCGACGCTCGAGAGTCGCGCGCACGAAATTGCCCGGCGTCTCGGGCGCCTCGGTCACCGTGCCCTCCGGGGGACGGCAATCTTCGACAGGGTCGCCGGTCTGCCGTGGGTCGAGCTGCGGGTATCCTGCAGTGGTGGGACCACCTTGGTCGCGACGGCCACCGCCGATGATCACCGGACTGCGCTCGACGTGGTCGATCGCAAGATGCGCCGCCAGCTTCGCCGGTCGAACACCCGACCGCGTGCCACCCGTCACGCACTGGCGACCTGACCATTGATGCGATTCCGGGACTTCCTTGCCGCCGGCGATACCCTCCAACTCGAATCCCTGACCGGGGAACTCGGCCTCGACGGTCTCGTCCCGGACGCGGACATTTCTTCGCCGGGTCTCGCCCTTGCGGGATTTCATGGCCGGTTCATTCCTGATCGCTTGCACGTTCTCGGCGAGACCGAGATCACGTACCTCGGATCGCTCGACGCATCGGGGAGGAAACAGTCGCTGGAGGGACTCTTCCAGTATGACCTGCCGGTGATCTTCATCACGAAAGGGCTGGTGCCGCCCGAGCCGCTGCTCGAACTGGCCCGTGCCCGGCTGGTTCCGGTGCTCCGCACGTCGCTCAAGACGGCCGAGTTCTACAAACGCGTCAAGCCGATTATCGAGGACGCGTTCGCGCCGCGGACCACCCTGCATGGTTCGCTCGCCGACGTCTACGGCGTCGGGTTGCTCTTTGTCGGGCGCTCGGGGATTGGCAAGAGTGAATGTGTCCTCGACTTGGTCGAACGCGGCCATCGCCTCGTCGCGGATGATGTGGTCAAGGTCACACGCCGTGGCAACGATGTGTTGCTGGGGCAGGGGCATGAACTCGCCGGGCACCACATGGAGATTCGTGGCGTGGGATTGATTGATATTCCGGCCCTCTTCGGGGTGCGAGCCGTGCGCCAGCAGAAGCGGCTTGAAGTCGTGGTACAGCTGGAGGACTGGGAAACGGCGCGCGATGCCGACCGCACGGGCCTGCAGCGTGACACGCAGTCGATCCTCGATGTACCGATTCCGAAGGTCATCGTCCCGCTCAACCCAGGCAAGAATGTCACGGTCGTCGCCGAGGTGGTGGCGATGATGCACCTGTTGCGGTTCAGCGGAGTCGATGTCGCGTCGGCGTTCAACGAGCGACTGATCAAGAAGATGCGCGAGAAGCGTGGTGTGCGCCAATACCTGAGGGACGACTTCGAATGAGCGGCATCTCTGGTGTGGTCGTTGGCCACGCAAATCTGGCGGCCGCGCTGCTTGCGGCGGTCGAGCAGATCGCGGGGCCCGAGCATGGCCTCACCGCGATCAGCAACACCGATTGCGACCGTGGCACGCTCGAGGCGCGAATCCTCGACGCGGTGGCCGGCCATCCTGCGATCATCTTCATCGACATGGCGAGCGGCTCGTGCATGTTCGCCGCGATGCGGCGATTGGAGGAGATGCCGGGGGTCCGGCTGATCACGGGGGTCAACCTCGCCATGCTGCTTGAGTTCGTCTTCCGTCGCGATGGCGCGGTCGATGAAGTCGCGACGGCGGTGACCGATGCGGGCAGTCGTGCCGTGGGGCTGCGTTAGCGGCGATGTCGGTGCTCCTCTACCGCGTCGACGACCGGCTGGTCCACGGTCAAGTGGTGATCGGATGGGGGCGTCCGCTCTCGGCCGAACGCGTGATCTTGATCGACGACGCCGTGGCGGAGAGCCCATGGGAACAGGATCTGTACCGCATGGCGGCGCCCGATGGGATCGATGTGGTGTTCGCGACACTCGCGAACGCCGAGATGTCCCTGCCGGCCTGGGCGGCTGAATCGATCCGAACGATTGTGTTGACCGGTGATCTCGCCACGATGACGGCCCTGCAACACGCGCGTCCCGCGCTGGTCGCGTCGATCAATCTCGGTGGGATCCACCACCAGCCGGGACGGACTGAGAAGCTGCGATACCTCTATCTCGGGCCGGAGGAGTACGCCGCGTTGAGTGCCCTCCAGGCGGCCGGGGCGACCGTGACGGCACAGGATCTTCCGACCTCGCCCGCGGTGGAGCTCAGGGACCTGCTGTGACAGTGCCGCTCGCGATCGCGTTGCTGATCTGGGGGAGTATTGTGGCACTCGACCTCGTGACGGTGCCGCAGGGTTTGCTCTCGCGACCCCTGGTCGCGGCAACACTGGCGGGGGCAATGGCGGGCGATGTGCTGGCCGGCATGCTCGTGGGTGCCGTGCTCGAGTTGTACAATCTGGAAATCCTGCCGATTGGTGCCGCACGGTACCCCGACTACGGTCCGGGCGCTGTTGCTGCTGGTGCGGCGGCCGCGCTGATTCCGGCGGCGGGCCCGCTCGGCATTGCTGGCCTCATCGGGTTGCCACTCGGGCTCCTCGGGGGCTGGAGCGTGCATCGCCACCGACGGGACAACGCCCGACGGGTCGGGGCGCAGCTCGATCAGGTCAGTGCCGGCGACGCCCGAGCGATCTGGCATCTGCAGCGCGAGGGACTCTGGCGCGATGCCGCGCGCGGATTCGTCCTGTCGGCGATCGGACTCGGCGTGGCCTGGGCAGCGCACTTGGTGGACTGGGAGTCGGTCGCCCATCGGGACTTGCTCGACTGGGCTGTCCTGGCCGGCGGGCTCTCGGCCGGTCTTGGCGGGGCGCTGCGCATCGCAGGGCGGGGTGCCAGGCGGCGCTGGCTGGCCGTGGGCCTGCTCACGGGTGTCATCGTGGTGGTTGCATGGCATTGAGCCCCAGGTGGCAGGCCCTGATCCGCCTCTACGGCGTGCAGGCCGCATGGACCTATGAGCGCATGGCTGGAATCGGCGTCGGTCACGCGGCGGCACCGCTGCTACGCGACCTGTTCCGCGACCGGCCGCCGGACGAGCGACGGCAGGCCGTGGCGCGCTCCACCGAGTATTTCAACTGCCACCCGTATCTTGCAGGGATCGCGGTCGGCGCGGTGGTACGAGCGGAGGAGCAGGGAGTGCCCGGCCGCGCAATTACGCGACTGCGCACGGCCCTGTCGGGACCGCTGGGCGCGATTGGTGATCAACTCATCTGGACCGGTGAGGTGCCGATCGTGATGGGGTTCGCATTGGCGCTGTTGCCATTCATCGGCTGGTGGGCGGTCCTCGTGACGGTCGTGGGGCACAACATTTTCCGGTTTCGACTCACGCTCTGGGGCTTGGATCTCGGCCTGGCCCATGGGCTGAGTGTCGGTCGGGCCCTTGAGTCCTCGTGGCTGCCGCCCACCGCACGGCGGGCTCAACGCGGCGCCGCGTTCGCGGTGGGACTGGCATTGCCGATTGTCTCGGTCTGGCTGTGGCGTGATGGGGCCCCTTCCGGTGGGTTGGCGGTCCTGGCGCTCGCCGCCGTCGGCACGGTGCTGGTCTTGAGTCCGCTGACCCGGACGCGTGTGACCGGCCTTCGGGTGGGTCTGGTGCTGCTGGCCGTTGCACTTCTCGTGATCGGAGGTTCGCAGTGATTGAACGCGTGGTGACTATCCGAAACGAGATGGGGATGCATGCCCGGCCCGCGGCACAATTCGTCCGCATGGCCGCCACCTTCGATGCAAACATCGAGATCGACCGGGAGGGGACCGCCGTGAATGGCAAGAGCATCATGGGCGTGATGATGCTGGCGGCGGAGTGTGGCTGCGACCTGGTGCTGCGTGCCGATGGCACCGACGCAGAGGCAGCGGTGAGCGCACTGGCCGACCTGATCGAGCGGGGCTTCGGCGAGTGACCGGCCACCGGGTCCTCAAGGGAGTCGGCGTCTCGCCGGGGTTGGCCATTGCCAACGCCGTCGCCGTGCGCTGGTCGCTGCCCGATGTCGAGGATCGCACCGTCTCGGCCGACGAGATCGATCACGAGATCGATCGGCTGCACGACGCTGTTGAGGCCGTCGCGGCACAACTGGAGACGCTGCGTCAGCGAACCGAGGAGCGAGCGGGACCGGAAGAGGCCGGCATCTTCGATGCCCAGATCATGATGGTGCGCGATTTCGAGTTCCTGGGCGGTGTCGAGGCACTCATTCGACGGAATTCGCTCGCGGCGGAGACCGCATACGACTTCAAGGCGCTCGAATTGCGCAACTCCTGGGGTCGGTCGCGGATGTCCGTGCTTCGTGATCGCCTCGCTGACCTGAACGCCATCCAGCTGCGAATGCTGGCGCACCTGATGGGACAATCGGCCGAAGCAGTGTGGTACGGCGACATGGAGGATCAGGTGATCCTCATCGCCCGTGATCTCCTCCCCGGCATCACCGTGCAAGTCGATCGGGACCGCGTGGTCGGATTCGTGAGCGAGGAGGGGACGCGGACCTCACATGCCGCGATCCTTGCGCATTCCCTCGGTATCCCCGCAGTGATGGGGGTCTCGAAGGCGATGGAACTGATCGCGCCAGGCTCGCTGGTGCTCCTCGACGGACAGACCGGACTCGTGATCGTCGACCCGACCTCGGATGAGCTCCAGGCGGCGCAAGTCCAGGCCTCCCGACGGGCGAAGCTCGACATGCAACTCGAGGGCATCGTTCACGAGCCGGCGGTCACCCCTGATGGGGTCGCGATGGACGTGATGGGCAATGTCGATCTCCCCGAGGAGATCGTGACGGCGCGGCGCCTCGGTGCGGACGGCGTCGGGTTGTTGCGTACCGAATTCCTCGTCACGGGCCGGACCGCACTCCCAACCGAGGATGAGCAGACGGAGTACTATCGTCGCGTCGGGGCGGCCTTCAGCGGCCGGCCGGTGGTGGTCCGGAGCTACGATCTCGGTGGAGACAAGTTCCCGGTCGCGTTCGACGCGCCACACGAGGCGAACCCATTTCTGGGCTGGCGCTCGATTCGAGTCTGCCTCGATCAGCCGGAGCTGGTCCGCCCGCAATTGCGCGCCCTGCTGCGCGCGGCGGCAGACCGGAACGTGCACCTGATGCTGCCGATGGTGATCTCGTTGGAGGAGCTCCGTGCGACGCGCACGATGCTGGCCGAGGAATCCACGCGATTGCAGGAGGCTGGGGTCCGCGCGGCAACGACCGTGCCGATCGGTGTGATGGTCGAGACACCCGCTGCGGTGCTGCTCGCCGATGCGTTCGCCGCCGAGGTGGATTTCATGAGTGTCGGGTCGAACGATCTGACCCAGTACACGCTCGCGGTGGACCGTGGCAATGCCCGCCTCGCGGAACTCTTTTCGCCACTGCACCCCGCCGTCGTCCGCCAGTTGGCAACCGTCCAGATGGCCGCCGCGGCACGTGGCATTCCCGTCTCGGTGTGCGGCGAGATGGCCTCCGACCCGGTTGCCGTCGTGCTCTTGCTCGGTCTTGGCTATCACCGGTTGAGCGTGGCCCCGCCCGCGGTTCCCCTCACCAAGTGGGTGATCCGCCACATCCCGCATGCGGCCGCGGCCGCCGCCGCCACGGCCGCGCTCGCCGCCGCGACGCGCCGCGAGGTCGAGCTGGTGTTGCGCGAGACGCTGGGCACGTATCTCGACCTCCGGCTGGTCGATCCGGCAGGCGCGTTGCCGCGTGTTTCCGGTCGGGCTAGCTTGCCGGGCTCCTGAGGGTGCCCTCTTCCATGGAATCATGATGCCGTCACGCAGTCGCCATGTCTTCACGTCCGAGTCGGTGACCGAAGGACACCCGGACAAGGTCGCCGACCAGATCAGCGATGCCGTGCTCGATGCGATCCTTGCGCGCGATCCCGCGGCCCGGGTCGCCTGCGAGACGCTCGTGACGACAGGGATGGCGGTCGTGGCTGGCGAAGTCACGACCAGCGCCTACGTCCATGTACCCGATATCGTTCGTCGCACGGTCGAGAAGATCGGCTACACGGATGCCCGGATGGGATTCGATTTCCGAACCTGCGCCGTGCTCACCTCGATTGACCGTCAGTCGCCCGACATCGCTCAGGGAGTGGATCGGGCCGATCCGGCGAATCAGGGCGCCGGCGATCAGGGCATGATGTTCGGTTATGCCACCGATGAAACCGAGTCGTTCATGCCGTTGCCCGCCGTGCTTTCGCATCGGTTGGCGCAGCGGTTGGCGGCGGTTCGGCGGGGCGGTCGCGGCATGCCGCACCATCCGTGGCTCCGACCCGACGGCAAGACACAAGTCTCCGTCGAGTATGAAGGTGACCGTCCCGTCGCGGTCCGGACCGTGGTGCTCTCCACTCAGCATGACGATCGCTATCAGGGTCGTACCGTCGGCCTCCGGCGGATCACCGACAGCATGCGTGAGGATGTCATCATGCCGGTGCTCGAGGAGTTTGGTCTCGCAGACGGCCGGCCGAAGCTCCATGTGAATCCCACCGGACGGTTTGTCATCGGCGGGCCGCAGGGCGACGCCGGCCTCACGGGCCGCAAGATCATTGTTGACACCTATGGCGGCATGGCCCGGCATGGTGGTGGCGCCTTCAGCGGCAAGGATCCGAGCAAGGTCGACCGCTCGGCGACGTACGCCGTGCGCTGGGTGGCGAAGAATCTCGTCGCGGCCGGGTTGGCCCGCCGCTGCGAAGTGCAGGTGGCGTATGCCATCGGCGTCGCCGATCCCGTGTCCATCATGGTCGACACGTTCGGAACCGGCACGGGACCAGACGACCGTCGACTCGAGCGCGCGGTGCGCGAGGTATTTGATCTTCGGCCTGCTGCCATCATTCGCGACCTCGACCTGCGCCAGCCGATCTACGGCGCCACGGCGGCGTATGGCCATTTCGGCCGAAAGCCACTCAAAACCACCTACGATGACCCCGAGCTCACGTCTCGGCGCGTCAACCAGTTCACCTGGGAGCGCACCGATCGGGTCCGCGACCTGCAGACCGCCATCAAGGCGAAGGGATGACCATGTCGACCACCACACTCGATGCCCCCCACCATGTGCGGGATCTCGGACTCGCCGACGAGGGTCGTCGGCGGACCGAATGGGCCGAGCGTTCCATGCCGGTGCTCCGTCAGATTCGTGATCGCTTCCGTGCGGAGCAGCCGCTCGCCGGTCGGCGCATCGCCTGCTGCCTGCACGTGACCACCGAGAC
>JBDTNH010000031.1:0-24564 GCA_039933845.1 Gemmatimonadota bacterium | reverse complement strand
GGTGGCGTGGATCGGGGTGCACCTTCGGACGGAGGCCGAGTTGCCCAGCCTCGACGATGAGGTCCTCGGTAAGCGAGGCGGTGACGCGACGGATCGCGTCGGCGCCAGCGGCCTCGAGGACGTCGAGCCCCCCGAGCTGCGCGTACACCGGCATCAGCGGTGGCGTGCCCGTCTCGAACCGGCGCGCATCGGAATGGAGTGTCATCGCCGTCGGGTCGAACCGAAACTGAACCCGATCGGCGAACCAGCCCGTCGTGGTCGGCAGCAGCTCGTGGGTCGTGTCGCGATTGGCCCAGAGGAAGCAGACCCCGGTGCCGCCGAGCAGCCACTTGAGTCCACCCGAGCAATAGAAGTCGATCGTCGAGGAGCGGACATCGACCGGCACCTGACCGGCACCCTGGTAGCCATCGATCAGCGAGAGTGCCCCGGCACGCCGCGCGATTGCGCCAATGGTGTCGATGTCCTGGATCGCGCCCGATGTGAAATAGACGTGCGACGTCACGACCAGCGCCGTATTGTGGTCGACGGCCCGCTCGAATGCCTCGATCGGCACACTGATACCATCGGGACTCTCGAGGAGCACCACCTCGGTGTTGCGCCCGAGCCATTGATACGGGACGGTCGGAAAGTCGAGGGTCGTGGTGACGATCCTCGTGCGCGTGGTGTCGAGCGCGCTGGCCACGACGCCGAGGATGCTGGACACCGACGGATGGAGGGCGATCTCGTCGGGCGCTGCACCAATCAGTCGGGCGTATCGGCGGCGCAATTCGCCGAGCGAGGCCCACCAGGTATCGTACCAGTTGGCGGCTCCGCGAGTGTCCCACTGGTCGAGGAAGGTCACGACCCGTTCGCGCGAGGCACGCGATAGGGCACCCAACGAACACGAATTGAGGTAGGTGGTGTGGCCGAAGATCGGGAAATCTTCGCGCCAGTGGCTGAGTTCGTGGGTGGTGGCTGGGAGAGTCATCGGGCCGGAATATAGGCACCACAGGGCGTGTGACGTTGCTCGCGGCCTCCCCCCGCTCGCCATCCCCCCTTACGTTCCGCGCGTGACTTCGCACCACACCGCGCCGAGCGCCGACCGGAACTGGTCCGGCCTGCTGCTCGCCCTCACCGGGCGGGCAGTCCTCTCCCCACGCCTCGCGCTCGACCTCCTTCGTACGGGCTGGGCGTTTCGGCATCGCGAGTGGTTCCGCCGCGCCCCGTTCCTGCCACTGCCGGACCCCGTGTATCTGCGCTGGCGGATGTACACGGCCTACGGCGATGAAGCGGCCGTGCCACCGGTCGACGATGTGGTGCGCTTCGCCCGTTGGCGTCGGGAGACGATGCGGCTATGAGTGCGCCCCCACATGTGGTGGTCATCGGAGGGGGCTTCGCCGGACTGTACCTCGCCAAGGCACTCCGAAACACCGACGTCCGGGTCACCCTGATCGATCGTCGGAACCACCACCTCTTCCAGCCCATGCTCTATCAGGTGGCGACGGCTGGTCTGGCCGCCAACGACATCGCGAGTCCGATCCGGACCGTCTTCCGGGGCGCCAGGAATGTCGAGACCCTGCTTGGCGAGGTGACCCGGGTCGATGTCGAGGCGAAGCAGGTCCACGTCAAGGATGGTGCGCTGATCGCGTACGACTACTGCGTCGTCGCGACTGGTGCGCACCACTCGTATTTCGGGCATCCCGAGTGGGAGCCGCTGGCCCCTGGGCTCAAGTCCCTCGAGGATGCCCTCGAGATCCGGCGCCGGGTCCTGCTGGCGTTCGAGCACGCCGAGTCAGAGCCGTCCTCCGTCCGACGACAGGAGCTGCTCACCTTCGTGATCGTGGGGGGGGGACCGACTGGCGTCGAGATGGCGGGCGCGATCGCGGAACTCCGGCGGTTCGCGCTGGCGCGAGACTTCCGCCACATCGATCCGCGCGAGGCCACGGTCCAACTGATCGAGGGCGGTCCCCAGATCCTGCCGACGTACCCCCCGCACCTTGCCGCCCGTGCGAAGCACGACCTCCGGCGACTCGGCGTCGAGGTCCGCGAGAACCTGATGGTGACCAACATCACCGAGACCCATGTCGAGGCCGCCAGCTGGCGCATCCCGACCACCACGGTGGTCTGGGCCGCCGGGAACCAGGCCTCATCGCTCGTTGCGACGCTCGGTGTCGAGACCGACCGTCAGGGTCGCGCGTTGGTGAATGCGGACTGCAGTATTCCTGGCCATCCCGACATCCTGGTGCTGGGCGATGCGACCGCCTTTCGCGAGGACGCCGGCGTTGGCCAGGTTCCAGGCGTCTCGCCGGCGGCCATCCAGATGGGACGCCATGCGGCGCGGACGATCCTGGCGGATCTGGCGGGTCGGCCCCGCCGGCCATTTCGGTACCACGACAAGGGACAACTCGCGGTGATCGGTCGCGGTCGAGCCGTCGGTCGCGTCTACGACAAGCTCAACGTGACAGGGGTGCTGGCGTGGTTTGTGTGGGCGGTGGTGCACATCGCCTTCCTGATCGGATTCCGGAACCGGTTGATGGTGTTGCTCGACTGGGGTTGGGCGTATCTCCGATACAAGCCGGGCGCTCGGCTGATCACCGGTGAGACCGGCGAATTCGCGGCGCGGGTCGAAGGCAGCCGGTGATCGGACCCACCCGCGACCAGATCCGCACCGAAGCGCTGCGGATCGGGTTCGCCGCGTGTGGCTTCGCCGGGCTGGAGCCGTCGATCCGTGGCGATGCACTCGATGACTGGCTCGCCGCCGGCCACGCCGGCCTGATGCGCTACCTCCACCGCCAGAAGAAAAAGCGGAAGCTGCCGGCGAACATCACCCCGGGCGCCCGTTCAGCGGTCGTTCTGCTCGAGAACTACACCGCCCCTCCCCATGAAAGACCGCAGCCCGAGGATCGTTGGCAGGTCGCCAGCTATGCCCGCGGGATGGACTACCACATCGTGACCCACGGTCGATTGCATCAACTGAGCGAATGGATGAAGGGGCAGGGCGCGGAACTGGCGCACACATGGATCGACGACAGCCCGGTGCCGGAGCGAGAACTGGCCGAGCGGGCGGGATTGGGTTGGATCGGCAAGAACACGATGCTGATCAGTCCGACGATCGGCTCGTGGACCTTCATCGGCACGATCTTCACCTCGCTCGAGTTGGCGCCAGATCTGGATGGCGTCGCCGACCACTGTGGCAGCTGTACGCGCTGTCTTGACGCCTGCCCGACCGATGCGTTGCTCGGGGGGTATACGCTTGATGCCACGCGCTGCCTGAGCTATCTCACCATCGAGTGCCGCGACGATCCACCGGCCGAGCTGGTTCCGCGCTTCGAGGAATGGGCGTTCGGGTGTGACATATGCAACACGGTCTGTCCGTGGAACATCAAGTTCGCGACACCGACCTCGGTGCCTGAATTCGCGAGGCGCCCAGCGCCGGACCGGCGCGATCCTGCATTCTTCGCAGCGATGAGCGACGCCGACTTTCAGCGCCAGTTCGCCGACACCGCCCTGGCGCGACCCGGGCTCGACCGGATGCGCCGCAACGTCCGACTCGCCACGTCGAGTCACCTCGAGGAGTCTTGATGTCGACCATGCTGCACTCGATCGCGATCTTCGTCACGGACCTGGAACGCGCCCGGATCTTCTACGAGGAGGCGCTTGAGCTCCCCCTGCACATCCAGGGTGCGTTCGGCTTTCAGTTTCTCGACCAGGCCCCGCATATCGGCGTCCACCCCGCGACACATGCCGATGCGCAGGCCATGGTCGGTCGGCACACCGGCATCACGCTCGGTCGCGCCGACCTGCTGGCGTTCTGCGTCACCCTGAGTGAGAAAAACGTCACCTTTGTCGCCGAGCCGACGCAGCAGGGATTCGGCATCATGGCCATGGTCGCGGACCCGGACGGCAATGTCCTGGCGCTCTGGGAAGACAATGTCACCAAATCGGACGACGCCACATGACCGCACGGCTGGAGCTCCGGAGCGACAACGTGGCCGGTGCGCACCCACGAGTGCTCGAGCTGATGGTCGAGGCCAATGGCGGGAGTGGCCCGGCCTACGGGGCCGATGCGTGGACCGCACGCGCCGAAAGCTGGTTCCGTGATCACTTTGGCGGCGACACGGCATCGTTCCTGGTCTGGAATGGTACGGGTGCCAATGTGTCCGCACTGCGTGCGATGACCCGGCCGTGGCAAGCGGTGATCACCAGCGAGCACGCGCACATCCATGTCGACGAATGTGGTGCGCCGGAACTGCTCGCTGGCGTGAAGTTGATCGACCTGCCGAGCCCTGATGCCAAGCTGACCCCGGAGCAGGTGCGCGAGGCGGGGCTCCACGGCGTGGGGTTCGAGCATCATGTCCAGCCGCGGGTGGTCTCGCTCACCCAGACCACCGAGTATGGCACGGCCTACAGTGTGGCGGAGCTCACCGCGATCTGCGCTGCTGCGCATGAGGTCGGAGTGCTGGTGCATGTCGACGGGGCGCGGATTGCCAACGCCGCGGCGACACTGGGCCAATCGCTCCGTGCCATCACGCGGGATGCCGGCGTCGATGTGCTCTCGTTCGGGCTCACGAAGAACGGCGCAGTCGGCGCAGAAGCGGTGGTGTTTCTGGCGCCCGACCTTGCACGCGAGTTCCGGTACATCCGGAAGCAGGGGACCCAACTCGCCTCCAAGATGCGCTTCCTCGCGGCGCAGGTGGTGGCCCTCGCCGAGGACGATCTGTGGCTGGTCAATGCACGGCACGCCAATGCGATGGCGCGGCGACTCGCCGAGGGGATCCGCGACCTGCCCGGTGTGACGATCACGCAGCGTGTCGAGGCGAATGGGGTGTTCGCCATTCTCGATGCAGCGACGCATGCCCGATTCGCGGCGCATGCCGACTTCTACGTCTGGAATGAATCGACCAACGAAGCGCGCCTGATGACGAGCTGGGCGACGACGGAAGCGGAGATCGATGCATTCCTCGAAGCCATCGTGAGGCGAGAAGCGTGAAGCGAGAAGCGAGCACGGATAGCCGAGCAAATACGGGCGCCCAACCGGAGCTCACGCATCACGCATCACGCATCTCGCGCCCCGCATCTCGCTTCTCGCTTCTCGCTTCTCGCCTCTCGCCACGAGTCTTCGGCTGTCTCGCCCTCTTCATCGGCATCTCGATCCTGGTGGTCAGCGGGGCCTCGATGCCATGGGACACCGGCGTGCTGGATTCGGTGGGACAGGCGCGCACACCCGGCCTGATCAACCTGATGCTGGGCATCACCATGCTCAACGAGGGGGCGGTCCCGGTGGTCGCGGCGGCCGGGATGTGCATCCTGCTGTATCGGCTGGGTGGCAAGCGGCCGGCGCTCACGCTCTTCTGGGCCGCGGTGAGCGGTGAACTGCTCTATGTCCTTCTCAAGGCGGGGTTCCACCGCACGCGTCCCGATCTGATTCCCAAGCTCTCGAGCGGCGGCTGGTATTCGTATCCTTCAGGCCACACCATGATGGCCCCGATCATCTGGTCGCTCGGATTGATCTTGTTGGCGCGGGAGCTTCCAAGGGTGCGAGTGCCGCTGCTCATCGCGGCCGCCATCATCCCGCCGTTGCTGGCGTGCTCACGCGTCGAGCTCGGCGTTCACTATCCGACCGACGTGCTCGGTGGGTTGGCGATCGGATTCGCCTGGATGTTCCTTTGGCTCGAGAGCGCGAGCGCCGCATCGACCTCGCGCAGTCCGTCCATCACATAATCGATCCGTTCCGACAATTCGCGCGCCTGGTCGAGGTCAACTGTGAGCGAACCCGGTACCGCCTGATCGGCGTGCAAGCGCAGGAGGCCGAGACGGAGTGTCTCGATGGCACCCACGGCCGCTTCGAGACGATACCCCCAGGCACCCGGCTCACCGGCATCGAGTCTGGCACGAGCCACCGTCGCCTCGTGTTCGAGTCGCGCCACCACCGTGGGCAAGTCCTCCAGCCCGGTGCGCTGGGCGCGGGGCAGTGCCTCGAACAGTGTCGCTGTCGCAGAACCGAGCGCCGTCTCGGTCGGGCGCCATGCACCCTGAATTCGTGCCTGAACAGGGAGTCCCGTCGCCGCGACCTTCGCGAACAGCCGACCAAAGGGGCCGCGCCAGAACCCAACGCGTCCCCGTGCCCATTGATCCACCGGCTTCACCCGACGACCAGGAATCAGGAGCCCCTTGAGTGCTCCGGCGATGCCCATGAGGGTCGATAACGAGAAGAGCGCGCCCCAAGGGGAGTTGAACAGGAAGACGCCTTGCACCCCAACTGCCACCAGTGATCCCAGCGCCACCGCGAACATGCCATACGTGCCGACTCGGACCAGCTTGGCCAGCCAGTGGATCGGCCGCGCGGCATCGAAGCGCATCTCTTCCTCGCGACGCGCGAGCGTGACCTCCGCCGCGTGACGCAGATCCTCCACCGTGGCGCCAGCCTCGATGGCTCGGCGCGTTTCGACGAGGCGCCAGATCGCGTGCCCGATCCATGGCACCGGGATCGCCATCGCGAAGAACGCGAACATGATCACGGCCTGGATCGGCCACCCATTCACGGTGGCGATCGTATAGATCATCGTTGCCAGGCCGTAGAACATCAGCGACCAGATGACATAGAGCCCCTTCATCTCGCGCCCGCGTTCGGCCCAGATGCGCACCGGTACAGGCAAGTCAGTGGTCATCGCCATTGGGGCAGCGAACGCCTCGGCCATGGCTTCCGCGTTCGGCCACCGATGATCCGGTACCTTCACCAGCGCGCGGTCGACCGCCGCCGCGAGTCGCGTCGGCACCTCCGGGTGCTCTGCCACAAGCGACGGTGGCGCCTTGGTGAGATGTTGGGCGAGCTGCTCGGTGGCGTTGCCGGTGAACGGTGTCCGACCGACCAGCGCGTGGAACGCGACGGCACCCAGCGCGTAGAGATCGGCGCGCGGATCGCATGGCGCTCCAGCGGCCTGTTCCGGACTCAGGTATTCGGGTGTTCCCTGGATGCGGCCTGGTGCGTGCTCGACATCAACCGACTGCGCGATCCCGAAATCGGTGACCATCGCGCGGCCGTCCCGATCGAGCAGGATGTTGTCGGGTTTGATGTCGCGATGAATGACGCCCTGCGCATGGGCGTAAGCCAGTGCCCACGCGATCTCTCGCACCACGCGCGCCGCGTCCCAGGGCAGCAGCCGCTGTTCGCGTCGGAGCCGGTCGCCCAAGGTCTCACCCGCGACATACTGCATCGCAAAGAAGACATACGGGCCGATCTCCTCGACCGCATGGATCGGCACGACATGGGGGTGGGACAGTCGCGCCGCCATGCGCGCTTCGAGCAGGAACCGGTCCCGAATGGTCTCGATGCTGGCGCGCTCGGGCGGCAGGAGCTTGAGCGCCACCGGACGATCAAGGCGGACGTCGCGGGCGAGAAACACAATCCCCATGCCACCGCGGCCGAGCTCGCGCTCGATCGAATAGCGGCCGGCAACGGCGGCCTGCAGGTCGAAGAGGAGGGTGTCGGGTTCGAGGGGTGGCATCGCTTGAGAATGGTACGAGGATGCACCGTGCTTCGTTTCGTGCTGTGACGCCGATCTCGGTGCCCCCGCTCCCGCCGACGATCAGTCCGGCGTGGACTCACTGCCAAGCGCCGTGCCGATCAGGTCGGAGGGCGGGATCACGATTCCCTGGGCGCCGAGGGTGCGAAAGAGCTCCCACTGCTTCTGTCGGGCCGGGGTAAGATGGGTGCCGGAATACATCGCGGCCACGAGCAGCATGCCACCCGGGCGCCCGAGGTAGCCGACCAGCGTGACGGCGTTGCCGAGGGTCCCGGTCTTGGCGCGGACCACGCCGGCCTCCGGGAGTCCGGTGGCGAGGGACTTGAGCGTGCCGCTGCCGTTGGCAGGCAGCAGCAACGGGAAATCGCGTCCGCCACTCGTTGCAGGGAAATTTGCGAGGTAGGTCGTGAAGACCAGTGGCGGCACCCGGTCGTTGTCCGAGAGTCCGCTGCCGTCGACCAAATGGATGCCATCCATTCCGGTCACCTCGCGGACATGTCGCTCGAGCTGCTGCGGCGCGTTGAGTGGGCCGCCAGCCCACGCCAGCATCAGCTCGGCCCCGATATTCACCGAGCGCGTGTTGATCTCGTGCGCAATCGAGTCGAACGGCGGTGACGCGATCTCTGCCAGCACCCGCACCGTGCGGCTGGTGTCGGGGATGGCGGGCGCCTCGGCGTCCCAATCGATCCCCGCGTGCCAGAGTGCTCGTGACCAGACCGAACGAACTACCGCCGTCGGATCATGCGCCACGAACGTCCAACCTTTGGACGCGCCCGACACCCCGATCGTTCCCGTCACGATCCAGCCGGACCCGTCCGGTCGTGCGCTCAGCCGTGTCCTGGATCCGGTCACGGTCTTCGCCTCGATCGTCACCAGGCCGGCGATGCCAGCGGGCACTTCGGTGATCAACACTGCCGGTTCACCGGACCTGGATCCGGGCGCCACCATGAAGCCCACGACATTTTCATTGAGCGTCACCATGCCGACCGGAGGCGCGAAGTACCGACCTCGGTGACGGGGCGACCAGGCGGCCGGATAGCGCGCCGTTGCCTCGCCGACCTGCGTGGTCAGATGGAGTGGGCCCGACAGGCGCCGGATGCCGATGGTGCGCAGCTGGCTCGCAAGCGAGGCAAGGGAAGGTCCCGCGACCGACGGCCGCTCAAGCGTCGGGTCACCGTTCAGCTCAAGGGCCCATGTCCCGCGCCAGATGCCGCTATCGGTGTCGAGCGAGCCGGTCCCGAGAAGCCGGGTGCTCCGGCGGGCGTCGGGACCAACCTTGGTCCGGGCAAAGCCTGTCGTGAGCAGCTTGACCGTCGAGGCCGGGATCATCGGAGTCGTGGCATTGACCGACCAGATGACTTCACCTTGCTGGTTGGCGACCACGACCCCCCATTCCCCCGGCGAGGACCGACGGGCACCGGCATACCACGTTTCCAGCTGATCGCGAAGCGCGGCATCCTGCGCCCGAATCGGGGCAGGATGCAGGGCCAGAAGCGCCAAAAAGATGGCAAGGACCGCGGGGAACCGTCGCATGGGAGGAAAAGTACGCAAGGAGCGTGCTGGAGGGCCGTCAGTCGTTCAACAGCAGCTTCGCGATCGTCTGCCGCTGCATGTTGCTGGTGCCTTCGTAGATCACGCCGATCTTGGCATCCCGGTAGAACTTCTCGACGGGGTACTCGCGTGAGTAGCCGTAGCCACCGAAGAGTTCGACGGCCTGACCGGTGATCATGTTGGCGGCTTCCGAGGCGAAGAGCTTCGCCATGGCGGCCTCACGGGCGAACGGCAAGCCGCGGTCCTTCAGTCGGGCGGCGTTGTAGACCAGCAACCGCGCTGCCTCGAGTTGGAGCGCCATTTCGGCGAGCTGGAACTGGACGCCCTGGAACTCGGCGATCGTCTTGCCGAACTGTCGCCGTTCCTTCACATACTTGACCGACGCATCGAGCGCACCCTGTGCCACGCCAATCATCTGGGCACCGATCCCGATCCGCCCTTCGTTGAGCGTCTCGATCGAGACCTTGTAGCCCTTGCCCACCGGGCCGAGCACGTTGGCGGCCGGTACCCGGCAGTTCTCGAGGATCAGTTCGACGGTGCTCGAGGCGCGGATGCCGAGCTTCTTCTCGCGCTTGCCGATGCTGAAGCCCGCGAATTCGCGCTCGACCAGGAAGGCGGTGATGCCCTTGTACCCCTTCGAAGGGTCGACGTTCGCGAAGACGATGAAGATCCCGGCCTCGGCCCCGGAGGTGATCCAGAACTTCCGGCCAGTGATCAACCAGTCATCGCCGTCTTGCACGGCTCGCGCCTCGAGCGCGAACGCATCCGAGCCCGACGCCGGTTCGGACAGCGCGAAGGCCCCGAGGAGGTCAACAGTCATGCGTGGGAAATAACGCGCCTTCTGTTCGTCGTTGCCCCAGCGCAGCAATGCGTTGTTGACCAGGGTGTTGTGGACGTCGACGTAGATGGCGGTCGAGGCATCGACCCGCGCCAACTCCTCGATCGCCAGCGTGGCGAAGAAGATCGAACCCTCCGCCCCACCCCACTTCTCCGGCACCTCGATGCCCATCAGTCCAAGATCGAAACAGGCCTGAATCAGTTCGGGCTTCATCACCGAGGCCTCGTCCATCTCCGAGACATGCGGCGCCACCGTCGTCTCGGCAAACTCGCGCACGGTCTGGCGGAAGAGCTCCTCTTCTTCGGAAAGAGCCGTCAATGGCATCGGTGCGTCGACTGTCGACATGTATCGGACCCGGTTCGAGTGAACGGGAAAGCTAACCGCTCTTTGGAAGGCCAGACGCTCAAGGCTGAACGCTAGACGCTGGACGTCCGCTCTCCGGATGACTCGTTGAGCGTTGAGCCTTGAGCGTTGAGCCTCCAGCGTTGAGCGTCACGCCCCCAGCACCGCCAACGCGACCTCCACCTTGCCGGCGGGTGCGGCCACTTGCAAGCCCGCCACCCGAGTCCGGATCGCCGCGGCCATTTCCTGGGCAATGAGCGTTCCCTCCGCGAGCGCCGCATCGTTCCCGGACGCGCTCGCACGCCGCATCCGGTCGAGCACCGCCGTCGGGACCACCACCCCGGGGACTTCGTTCGCCAAAAATTCGGCATTGCGGAGTGACAGCAGCGGCCAGACGCCAGCGATGATCGGTACCCCGAATGGCGCGAGCCGATCGAGACCACGATCGAGTTGCTCGAGATCGAAGACCGGCTGCGTCATCGCAAAGCACGCTCCCGCCTCGGCCTTCCATCGGAACCGCGCCAACTCGCGCTCGAGGTCCGGTGCCGCCGGATTCACACCGACACCATGCACGAACGCCGGCGGTTGCCCGATGCTGTTGCCGCCCGGGTCGAGTCCGCGGTTGAGACGCGCCACCAGGTTGGTGAGCCCGATCGCATCGATGTCGAACACGGCGGTCGCATCCGGATACGGCCCCATCTTCGGCGGGTCGCCGGTGACGATCAGCAGGTTATGGAGCCCCGAAGCCGCCGCGCCCAGCAGGTCGGAGAGCATGCCGAGCAGGTTGCGGTCGCGACAGGCGTAGTGCGGGATCGCCTCGATCCCGATCTCGCGCTGGATCAGCAGCCCCGCGAGCAGGGCCGACATCCGGCTCTGCGCGCGTGGACCATCGGGGATATTGATCGCATCCACGCCGGCCACCGCGAGGGTGCGTGCCTGCTCCAGCATCGGCGCCGGGTCGACACCGCGCGGGGGGACCAGTTCGACCGAGGTGACAAACTCGCCGCGCGCCAGACGTGCACCGAGTCGTGATCGTTCGGCGAGCGGCACCGGATCGACCGCCGCGACGTGGGCTTGGGGGGGGGATGTGACTGCCGAGACTGGTCGGGCGGCATGGGTGCTTCGAACAAACCGCCGGATCGAGGCAATGTGCTCGGGCGTCGTGCCGCAGCAGCCACCCACCAGGCGCGCGCCGGCCTCGACCATCCGCCGAGCATACTCCCCGACGTACTCTGGGCTGGCGACGTAGATCTTCCGGTCACCCACGTCACGAGGCAGGCCGGCATTCGGTTGGGCACTCAGCGGGACACTGACCACGGCCCGCAAGCGTTCGATGCCGCCGAGCACCGCCTCTGGACCGGTCGAGCAGTTGATCCCGATCGCATCGGCTCCCGCGGCCTCGAGTGCCGGACCGAAACGCTCCGGTGCCGTGCCGAACGCGGTCTGACCGTCGAGGCCGACGGCCACCTGTGCAATGATCGCGCGGTCGGTTCGGTCACGAACCGCACGAATCGCCGCGATGAGCTCATCGATGTCTGAGAATGTCTCGAGCACGAATCCGTCGACTCCCCCTGCCAGCAACCCATCGACCTGGCGCCCGAAGGCCGCCACGGCCTCGTCGAGTCCGAGCTCACCAAACGGCTCCAATCGGACACCGAGCGGGCCGATCGCCCCCAGCACCACGACGCTGTCTCCCGCGGCGCTCCTGGCGACGTGGGCGGCGGCCGCGTTGAGTGTCTCGGTCGCGGCGGCCAGCCCCCACGCCGCCAATTTGATGGGGTTCGCGCCGAAGCTATTGGTCTCGATTGCCTCGGCCCCTGCCGCGACATACTCGGCATGGATCGCCCGCACCATGTCGGGCCGGCGCGCGGCGAGTTCGTCGAAGCAGGCGGAGGGGCCGGCCCCGCGATGGTGGAGCATCGTGCCCATCGCGCCGTCGAGCACATGTGCCTCACCGTCGTCGAGCAGGTCGCGCAGGGTCGGCATCAGCGGGTCCCTCGCGTGTAGCCAAGATTGGCACCCAGCCAACGTTCGGCGGTCGTGATGTCCCACCCGCGTCGTGCAGCGTAGTCGGCCACCTGATCACGATCGATCCGGCCCACGCCGAAGTAGCGTGCCTCCGGTCGCCAGAAGTACCAGCCGCTCACCGCGGCCCCGGGCAGCATGGCGAAGTGCTCGGTCAAGGTGATCCCAGCGCGCGATTCGGCTTCGAGCAGGTCGAACAAGGTGCGTTTGACCGTGTGGTCGGGGCAGGCGGGATAGCCCGGCGCCGGACGAATGCCTTGATACCGTTCTCGGACGAGATCGTCGTTGCTGAGTCCGTCCTCGACCGTATACCCCCAAAGGTCGGTGCGCACGCGCTCATGCAACCGCTCCGCGAATGCTTCGGCGAGTCGGTCGGCCATCGACTGGAGCATGATCGCGCGATAGTCATCGTGCGCGGCCTTCGCTGCCGCAACGAGCGGAGCAATGCCATGACCAGCGGTCACCGCAAAGGCGCCAACCCAGTCGGGGACGCCGCTCGCACGGGGTGCAACAAAGTCGGCCAGAGCGAGTGCGGGGCGCTCGGCGTGCCGACGGGACTGCTGCCGGATCGTCGGAATCGTGGCGATTGGCGCGCGACGAGCCGGATCGTGATACAACGTGATGTCGTCGACGGTGCTGTCGGCCGGCCAGAACCCAATCACGCCACGGGGCGTGAAGTCGGGATGCGCCGCGAGCTCGTCGAGGAGCAGGTTGGCATCGCGAAACAGGTCGCGCGCCACCTCGCCCTGGGCCCCGTCCTCGAGAATGCTCGGGTAGGTGCCCTTGAGCTCCCAGGTCCGAAAAAATGGGGTCCAGTCGATGCGTGCGCGCAGGTCGGCCACCGGCCAGTGCCTGAACTCCCGCAGGCCCAGGAACGATGGGGCCGTTGCGGTGACCGAGAGATTGATCGTTGCCGGATTCGCCCGTGCAT
Organism: Gemmatimonadota bacterium; assembly: GCA_039933845.1. Classification (GTDB taxonomy): domain Bacteria; phylum Gemmatimonadota; class Gemmatimonadetes; order Gemmatimonadales; family GWC2-71-9; genus Palsa-1233. Next base: position 11,375 of record JBDTNH010000031.1, on the reverse strand, counting down.
CCTCAAGCGAGATCAACGCGGCCTCGTGCTCGCCTTCGCGTTCCCGACGAATCTCCGCATACGCGGCGGCCGTCTCGGCGTGTAGCGCCTCACGGCGCGCCGGATCGCGCAGGGCCGCCGCAATCGGCACGGCACGCGACGCATCGAGCACGTGGATCACGGGGCCGGAGTAGTTCGGTTCGATCCGGAGGGCGGTGTGCGCCTTCGAGGTGGTGGCGCCGCCGATCAGGAGCGGCAGCGTGCACTGTGCCCGTTCGAGTTCGGCGGCCACGAAGCTCATCTCGTCGAGCGACGGAGTGATCAGGCCCGAGAGACCGATGATGTCGACCTGCTCGCGCACCGCCGTCTCCAGGATCTTGGCCATCGGCACCATCACCCCGAGATCGATCACCTTCCATTCGTTGCACTGAAGCACCACGCCCACGATGTTCTTGCCGATGTCGTGGACATCGCCCTTGACCGTGGCCAGCAGGATCGTGCCGCGCGCCTGGGTCGCATTCTCCTGGCGCGCCGCCTGCAGGAACGGCAGCAGGTGGGCGACAGCCCGCTTCATCACGCGCGCACTCTTGACCACCTGTGGCAGGAACATCTTGCCCGCGGCGAAGCGATCACCGACCTCGTTCATGCCGGCCATGAGCGGGCCCTCGATCACGTCGAGCGGGCTGGGCAATTCCAGGCGGGCCGCTTCGGCGTCTGCTTCGGCATAGTCGGCGATGCCGTGCACCAGGGCGTGTGCGAGACGCTCGGCGACCGGCAGGGCGCGCCAGGTCAGGTCGGCACCGGCGGCGACGGTGCCGCGGGCGCGATCGGCCAGCGCGAGGAGCCGTTCGGTGGCATCGGCGTGGCGATTCCACAGGACGTCCCCCACCGCCTCGCGCAGCTCGGGATCGAGATCGTCGACGAGGGGCATCGCCCCGGCATTGACGATCCCCATGTCGAGACCCGCGGCGATCGCCCGTTCGAGGAAGACCGCATGCATCGCCTCCCGAATCCCGTCGTGCCCCCGAAACGAGAATGAGACATTGCTGATGCCGCCACTCGTGAGGGCACCCGGACAGGCGAGCTTCGCCGCGCGCACCGCCTCGACGAACGCCGTACCATACTCGGCGTGCTCCTCGATGCCGGTGCCGACGGCGAAGACATTCGGGTCGAGGATCACATCGGTGGGCGCGAAGCCTGCTTGCTCGGTGAGCAAGCCGAACGCACGCGCGAGAATCGCGACCTTGCGCTCGGGTGTCTCGGCCTGGCCGGCCTCGTCGAAGGCCATCACCACGACCGCAGCACCGTACCGGCGCACCAGTCGCGCCTGCGCGAGGAATACCTCCTCGCCCTCCTTCAGCGAGAGCGAGTTGACGACCGATTTGCCCTGCAATACGCGGAGTCCCGCCTCGAGAATCTCGAACCGCGACGAGTCGATCACCACCGGCACGCGGGCGATGTCCGGATCCGATCCGATCAGGTTGAGGAAGGTGGTCATCGCCGCGGGACCATCGAGCAAGGCATCATCGAAGTTCACGTCGAGCAGTTGCGCGCCGGCCTCGACCTGCTGACGGGCGACGCCGACCGCCGTCTCGTAGTCGCGCTCCTGGATCAACGTCGAGAACCGACGCGAGCCGGTGACGTTGGTTCGCTCACCGACGTTGACGAAGTTGGTGTCGGGCCCGATCTCGAAGCGTTCGAGGCCGGCAAGTCGCGTGCGAGCCGGCAGGTCGGGGATCCGCCGCGGTGGGACACCCTGGATGGACTCGCGTATCGCTGCGATGTGGTCGGGTGTCGTGCCACAACACCCGCCGACAATGTTCACGATGCCTTCACGAGCCCACGCGCCAATCTCGCGCGCCATGGTCGCGGCGTCGAGGTCATAGCCACCCATGGCGTTGGGAAGGCCGGCATTCGGATGAGCCGAGACAAAGGTGTCGGCACCACGAGCGAGGTCCTGCACATGCTGGTGCAGCAGGTCGGGACCGAGCGCACAGTTGAGCCCGATGCTCAACGGGCGAGCGTGCGCCACCGACGTCCAGAACGCGTCGGCGGTCTGTCCCGAAAGGGTCCGACCACTGCGGTCCGTGATCGTGCCCGAGATCATCACTGGGACGCGCCACCCCTGGGCATCAAACAGCCCTGAGATGGCGAAGAGTGCGGCCTTGGCATTGAGCGTGTCGAACACCGTTTCGACCAGCAGGAGATCGGCCCCGCCGTCGAGCAGCGCGTGCGCGGCCTCGGTGTAACTCTCGACCAATTGCACGAAGGTGACGTTCCGGAAACCGGGATCCTCGACCGACGGTGAGAGCGAGGCGGTACGAGCGGTCGGACCGAGCACACCGGCGACATACCGCGGTGCAGCGTCGTGTTCGTACTGGTCGGCGACGGCGCGTGCGATGCTTGCGGCGGTCTGATTGATCTCGGCGACAACTGCTTCCGTGCCGTACTCCACCTGGCCGATGGCCGTGGCGGTGAAGGTGCTGGTCTCGATGATGTCGGCGCCCGCGGCCAGGTACTGGCCGTGAATGTCCGTCAGGACATCGGGGCGGGTCAGGGCAAGCAGGTCGTGATTGCCGCGCAGATCGCCGGGGTGATCGACGAGGCGCGTGCCGCGATAGTCGGCATCGGTGAGATTGGCGCGCTGCAGCATCGTGCCCATCGCGCCATCGAGCAGCAGGATCCGGCGAGCGAGCAATGCGGGCAACAGGGCGAGTCGGTCTCGTCGCGCAGCATTCGGGTCGGACATCGGGCTCCTGCGACGTGCCAGACAGTGTGGTCAGTCATCTGGCGGCGTCTTAGCGGTTTGTTTATCGTGGCCGCAAGTCGCGCGAAATCGCCACGTGGGAATGAAGAAACGAGAAACGAGAAGCGAGAAGCGAGAAGCGAGAAAAGGCCCTACAGTGCTCCCAGCACCAGCCTGCGCAGCAGGGACAGCAGCAGCCACGCCACGAGCGGGGAGAAATCGAACATACCCATGGTCGGCATGATTCGCCGGATCGGTTCAACCAACCAGTCGGTCAATCGGTAGGTGATGCCGATCCAGCGGTTGTGACGGGTAAGGCCGAACCAGCTCGAGAAGACCCGGATGAGCAATGCCACCATGAGCAGCGAGAACGTCAGGTCGATCAGGACAAACGCCAGGCCGCGGGGGCCAGCCTGCGCGGCATAGGCGAGCTGGAGGATCATGCTGAAGAGCCAGCCGAGCAGGTTGATCATGACCAGACCACCCACCACCACCACGCCCATCAACCAATACGGGGCGTGCTGCGGGTTGCCGCCGGCCCCGCGGAGCCGCGTCTCGATCGGGGCGAGCAAGGGATCGCTCCAGCCGCGCACAAACTTCGGCCAGCCCGAGAATGGCTGGAGCTTCCCTTCGCGGATGGCCCAGTGCGTGACCGCCACCACGAGTGCCGCGACGAACGCCACGCCGACGGCGACCCGAGTGACCGCGATGACCTGGGCGAAGATGATGGCCAGACTCACAGCCTAGTCCAGCGCAAACTCGCGTGCGAACGCGACGTCGAAGGCGAAGGTCTTGGCACGGGTGCGGGCTTCCATCAGGTCGGAGATGCGAACGAGTCGATCCGGGATAGCCAGAATTTTCTCCTGCGCCTTGCGGCCAAGCTCGTCGAGCCCGGTCAGGGTCTCGAGCTTCCAGTGGGCGATCGCATCCTGGACGATCTTGAGATAGTCGCGCGGCCCGTAGATCCCCGAGCGGCGAATCACGTCCGCAAAATCCTTGAAGCCCGGGATCGTGATGCCCGGCATGTCGATCGCCGGCATGATATGCGACGCGCTCACGAGCGCCTCGTTCGGGTCGCGCTTGAGGATCTCCGTGAAGATGCGCCGATAGAAGGTGAAGTGACGCGCCTCCTCCATCGAGATCTTGCGGAGGATTCCGCCCAGCACGGGCTCGTACTCGCCGACCACGCGACCGGTGCCGCCGTGGGACATCTGGGTCGCCCGTTCCTGCAGCGTGGTGTAGACGAACACCCGGTACGGGTCGCGATCCCACGCGGGCTGCCAGCCCGCCTTGATGTACTCGAACTTGAGGCGCTCCATCTCGCGCTGGTCCACGCATCCGGTATCGCGCATGTAGTCGGAGAGTACCGCCCCGTGGCGGTCTTCCTCGGCGGTCCAGAGGTTGTTCCAGATCGCCCAGTGCGACTCCTCGCCCAGATGCGTCGCAAGCAGGCGATGGAAGTGGGGCAGTCCCTCTTCGGTCAGGGTGTTGAGCGCGAGTGCGGCGCGGCAGGCGGCCGGAAAGCCCCGCACGCGGTCGATCAACGTCTGCCGATGGGCTTCGGGGTCAATGCCGGGTTCGGGCGCGAGGAGCTCCACGGGAAACCAGAGCTCGCGCTTCGACTCATGCTCCGCCATCAACGCGGCCACGATCGGCTCGAGATCCTCGAGCACCTCGACCTTGTGCGCCATGCGACGGTCGGCGTCGGTGAGTGACATATCGATCAGTCCAGTGATTCCGAGAGTCGTTGAGAACTGTTCTCAAACGATTATACCATTTGCAATCTCGCCCGGTGGTCAGCGGAGTCCAAGGGTGCGCGCTCAGTTCCCTTGGCAGCTCTCGCTGACGGGCGGCGTGGCCTCGCACGCAATGGCGTCGTTCATCCCGCTGGTGATCGGGCCGCATGCCGTGGTCTGGGCCGACCGCTTGGCCTCGGCGGCAGTCGTATGCGAGGCGATGGCGCAGTTCCGGCCGCCCTTGTAGACCACGCAGACCTCACATTGGACCTTCTGCGCCGAGAGGGTGCTCCAGGCGAGAAACGCGACGAACGCAAGAAAGACGGCGAGCCACCCCAGGGTGCGTGGTTTCATTTCGCCGGCAGTCCCACGGTCTCATCGGGCGCCTTGCCATCGGTGAGCGGCGTGACCTGGGTCGACCACTTGCTCGCGAAAGTGACCACAAGTCGGTGACCGAGCGAATCGGCCTCGATATGGGTCACCTGCGGGAACTTCTTGGCGTATGCGAGTGCTGCGGAGGCATCGTCGTCGGCGTAGGCTCGACCGATCGCGACCGCGATCGCCTGTTCCGGACCATATTTGGCCCATTCGTCGGCTGCCATGAGTCCGTTGTCGGACGAGACATACGGCAAGCGATCGTACGTCGGGCAGGCGGTGACGGCGACCAGCAGCAGCAACGGAACAAGGCGACGCATGATGGTGTTCTCCCGACAGATAAGTTGGTTCGCCCAAGATAACGCCGTTCCGGGTGGTGGCTATCCTTGACACATTGGTGGGGCTGCCTACCCTTGGGCCACCCGTCCCCCTCATCCCGCACCGAGGATCGCACCGCATGAGCGCCATCGGCAATATCCCGACTCCGGTCAATGAACCGATCAAGAGCTACGCGCCCGGTACGCCGGAGCGCGCCGAGCTCACGACTGCCATCAATCAGCTCGGTGGGACCGTGACCGAGGTTCCGGCGGTGATCGATGGTGCGCGCCACCTGGGCCACAACGCCAAGGGCGTCTTCTCGCCCCAGCGGCACCAGCATCGGTTGGCTGATCTCCACGGGGCCGACAAGGGATTGCTCGAGCAGGCGATCGCTGGTGCGGTGCGTGCGCAGAAGGATTGGTCCCAGTGGCGGTTCGAGGATCGGGCGGCAGTTTTCCTCAAGGCGGCCGACCTGCTCGCCGGTCCATGGCGTCAGCGCATCAACGCCGCCACGTTGCTCGGCCAGGGGAAGACACCTCACCAGGCCGAGATCGACGCGGCATGTGAACTGATCGACTTCCTGCGCTTCAACGTGCACTACGCCGAGCGGCTGATGCAGGAACAACCGCAGTCTTCGGCCAATTCATGGAATCGGCTCGATCACCGCCCACTCGAAGGGTTCGTCTACGCGATCACGCCCTTCAACTTCACCGCCATCGGTGGCAACCTGCCGACGGCGCCAGCCCTGCTCGGCAACGTGGTGCTGTGGAAGCCGTCGCATACGGCGTCGCTCTCGAACTGGCTGGTCTACGAACTGCTGCTCGAGGCGGGGCTGCCGCCGGGTGTGATCCAGTTCGTGCCGGGCAACGCGGTCGAGGTGAGCGAGGTGCTGCTCGGATCGCGGGACTTTGCGGGTCTCCACTTCACCGGGTCGACCGCGGTCTTCCGTTCGCTCTGGCGCACGACGGCCGAGAATCTCGATCGGTACAAGTCGTACCCGCGCATCGTCGGCGAGACCGGCGGCAAGGACTTCATTGTCGCACACCCGAGCGCCGATGTCGCCGCGTTCACGACCGCCCTCCTGCGTGGTGCCTATGAGTACCAGGGGCAGAAGTGTTCGGCGGCGTCGCGCTGCTACATCCCGCGCTCGATCTGGCCCGAGGTGCGCGACCGAATGGCGGCTGAGATCGGGATGATGCGGGTCGGCGATCCAGCGGACTTCGGGGTGTTTGTGGGTGCGGTCATCGACGAACGCTCGTGGACCAAGCTCGATGCCGTGCTCGCGGAGGCCCGGGGTGATGCGGGGGTCGAGATCGTGGCTGGTGGGAACACCGACCGAAGTGCGGGATGGTTCGTCTCCCCCACCTTCGCCCGGGTCGACGACCCGCATCACCGGATGATGAAGGAGGAGTTCTTCGGTCCGATCCTCACGGCCTATGTCTACGAAGACGACTCGTGGGAGGATGTGTTGCGGTTGATCGACGATACGGCCGAGTACGCGCTGACCGGTGCCGTCTTCGCACAGGATCGGACTGCGGTGCGTCAGGCCGACCTCGCACTCCGGAATGCCGCCGGCAATTACTACGTCAATGACAAGTGCACGGGCGCGGTGGTCGGGCAGCAGCCCTTCGGTGGAGGCCGCGCCTCGGGTACCAACGACAAGGCCGGCAGTATTCTCAACCTGCACCGCTGGATCTCGCCCAGGACCATCAAGGAGGTCGGCGATCCCCCGACCGACTGGCGGTATCCGTACCTGAAGTAGAGCTAGTGCCCCGCCTCGACCTTGCCTGACACTCGGCCGGTGCGGAACAGCAGCAGCAACGGCAGTGCCAGGGTGAAGGTGATTCCCATCGTGATGAAGATCCGCTCGAACGCGAGCACCGAGGCCTGCTGCTCGAGGCGGAGGGTCAGCAGGGCGTTGGCGCGTTGGACGGCCTCACTGGCGGAGGCGCCGGCGTGTTGCAGCCCGGCCGTGACCTGCGCCAGCCAGTTTGCCACCTGAGGTTGCGTCGGGTCGAGATGTTCACGCAGCCCCTCACGGGCCGTCTCCCGAAAGTGTGTCACCAGCACGGCCGAGCCGGCGATGCCAAGCGAGCCACCGAGCTGCCGAGAGAGATTGAACAGTCCGGTACCGAGCGCCATCTGACGGGGGCCGAGCGACGCGACGGTGACGCCGGTGAGCGGCACGAAGATCAGGCCGAGGCCGACACCGCGCAGGATCATTGGCCAGAAGAGATCGTGTGGTCCGATCGCCATCGTGAGATGCGAATGGAGCACCATCGACCAGAGGAAGAGCAGCACGCCGATCACGATCAATGGTCGGGAATCCATGCGATCGGAGAGCTTGCCGGCGATGGGCATCGTGAACGCTGACGCCAACGCGCCCGGCAGGATCACCAAGCCGGTGGTCTCGGCCGAGTAGCCGAGCAGGTTCTGGAGGAACACCGGCAGCACGAAGACCGACGCATACAGGGCGAAGCCGAGGATCGCCCCGAACACCAGCCCCACGGCCAATTGGCGGTCCTTGAGGATGCGGAGCTCGACCACGGGGTGCTCAGTACGGAGTTCGTGCCAGACGAAGCACACCAATCCCAGTCCCGCAGCGAGCGCGAGACCGACGATCTCCCCCGACGCGAACCAGTCCTTCGCTTCGCCGCGTTCGAGCAGGATCTGGAGGGCACCGATGCCGAGGGCAAGCAGGCCGAGTCCCAGCCAGTCGATTCCGAAGCGTTGGGTGCGCTCGCGCGGTTCGGGCACGTACTCCCAGCAGAGGAGCCCCGCCAGGATGCCGAGCGGGATATTGATGTAGAAGATCCAGGGCCACGAGTAATTGTCGGTGATCCAGCCGCCGAGCGTGGGTCCCAGGGTGGGACCGACCATGATCCCCATCCCGAAGATCGCGCCGGCCATCCCGCGCTCTTCCTGCGGGAAGACATCGAAGAGGATCGCCTGCGCGGTCGAGATCAATGCCCCCCCCCCAATGCCCTGCACAACCCGGGCCCCGACCAGCCATTCGAGCGTCTGCGCGTTGCCACAGAAGAACGACGCCACGGTGAACAGCACGATCGAGCCGACGTAGTAGTGACGGCGGCCGAACGAATCGGATAGAAACGACGTGAGCGGCAGGATGATCACATTCGCCACGATGTAGCCGGTGCTCACCCAGGCAATCTGCGAGAGGGTGGCGCCCAGCTCGCCCATCATGTGCGGGATCGCCACGTTCACGATGCTCGTGTCGACCAGTTCCATGACCGACGCCAGCACGACCGCGAACGCGATCAGGTAGCGAGCACGGTAGACGGCGCGCTCGTCGCGACCCGTGGCGACACTCACCGGCCCGGCGGTCACGGCGCGGCGTCACCGATCGTGATGGCGACGTCGACCGACATCCCCGGCCTGAGCGGATGGGCCGGATCGGGCGGTGTCGCGACCGCGATCCTGACCGGAACATTCTGGACGACCTTCGTGAAGTTGCCGGTGGCGTTGTCGGGCGGCAGCAGCGCAAACCGGGCGCCCGTCGCCGGCGCCACGCTCGCGACGGTTCCCGTGAACACCATGCCGTCGTAGCCATCGACCGTGAACTCGGCATGATCGCCGACCGCGACCCGACCGAGCGCGGTTTCCTTGATGTTCGCGGTGACCCAGATGTCGGTGGTCGGGACCACGATCATCGCCGTCTGGCCCGACTGGAGCAGGGAACCGGGATCGACCGATCGATGGCTGACGATCCCGGACGTTGGCGCCGTGAGGACGGCCCAGGCGCGGTGCAGCTGTGCCGCCTCGAGGGCGGCCTCGGCCGCGGCCAGCTCGGCCGTGCCCCCTTCGCGCGCCGATGCGGCGACGCTCACCTGCGCTTCGGTGGCCACGTACTGCTTGCGGGCCGCCGCAAGCTGGGCGGCGGCGGATGCCCGCGCGGCGGTCATCGCATCGAGCTGCTGGGCCGGGACGATCTGTTTGGCGGCGAGGCGCGTGGTCCGTTCGAGGTCGGCGGCGGCCCGGACATCGTCGGCACCGGCCCGTGTCACGGCGGCCTCGGCGGCGGCGGCCGTGGCACGCGCGGCGGCGATCCGGGCCCCGAGCTCTCCCCCCCCTTGCTGGCCGGTGCGTGCCCGGGCCGCGGCGACAGTCGCCGCGGCGCCCGCCACTGCGGCATCGAGATCGGCGGTCTCCATCACCAAGAGCGTATCGCCGGCCCGTACCACCTGGTTGTCCTCGACGCGCACCTCGGCGACGTACCCCTGCAGGCGCGGGGCGATGGTGGCGAGACGACCATCGACCTGGGCGTTGTCGGTCGTCACGTGATGACGCGAGTAGAGCCAAGCTCGCCCTCCGAAGAACGCCGCCACCACGAGCAGCACACCGAGCACCAGGAACCGGCGGTGATTCTTCATCGGGTCGTCTCCCCGGCCGGGGCCGGTACATGGTTCGAGTCGAGCAGGCCGAGCGCCCCGGCCGCCGAGAGATGCGCGGCACCAAGGGCCATGCGTGCCTGGATCAGTGCGTCGCGCGCGTCGGCGACGCCCGCCTGTGCGGTGGTGGTCTCGACGCTCCCCGCCACCCCGGCAGTGAACCGCTCGCGCGCTTCCTGCAACTCTTCGGTGGCCAGCGCCAAGCGATCCGAGGCGATCGCGATGAGTTCCTCAGCCGACGCGACGTCGATCGCCGCGCGTTGGGCCTCCGCGGCCACAGCGTCGCGGAGCTCGTCACGCTGTGCGCGCGCGATCTCGATGCGGAGATTGGCCTGCTCAATCTCGTGTCGGCGACGAAAGCCATCGAACGGTGTCCATTGCAGGCCGAGCCCGACGGACCACGATTCACTCAGCCCGTCGAGATGCTGGCCACTCTCCTGAACCAGTCCGGTCAGGCCAACGGTCGGCCACCACCCGAGCGACGTCGCGCTGGCGCGACGCTGTGATACGTCAAGTCGGACCTCAGCCGCGTGCAGGTCAGATCGTGTGGCGCTGGCTTGCACGATCGCCGCCGCTGGTGTCGTGGGCAGCGTGAACGGAATCGTTGGATCGCCGACGGCCTCGAGCGCGGTCTGTGGCGGCAGGTGCATCGTACGGGCAAGGTCGATCGCGGCGCGCTCGACCTGGTGTCGGGCCTCCCGGAGCTCGCCACGGGTGATCGCGACACGGGTCTCGCTCCGCGTGCGTTCGATGCGTGCCGCGGTGCCCTCGTCGACCTGGGCCGTCGCGACCTCGAGCAACGCGGCGGCCGTCGAGGAATCCGCCAGCCGCGCGGTCACCTGTTCCTCCGCCCCCGCCAGCCTGAGCCAGGCGGTGCCGGCCGCGATTGCCGCCACCGCGCCGACGCGATCGGCGTCGGCGTCGGCCGCCACCAGCGAGTCCCGCAGGGCGCCGATCTGTTCCCACGCCGAGCGATCGAAGAGCACCTGCCGGAGGGTGACGCGCGCCCGGAGGAGGGTGAAGGGGTCGGTGACGCCTGAGACACCCGGAAAGCCGAATTCGTCGAGGTTGATCGTCTGTCGATCGGCGGAGACGGTACCGCCAATGCGCGGAAGGAGCACCGAGCGATCGGTCGCATGCCGAGCGTTGGCGAGGCGGACATCCAACCGAGCGACCACCGCGGCGGTCGCCATCGCGCGTCCAGCCGCGAGCGCCTCTTCAAACGTCACCGTCCGTGCCGCTTGAGCCGAGAGGGCCAGAGGGGCCAGCAGCAGGGCGAGACCGCAGCGGTGATATCGGGAACACACACGGGTCATCAGGACGAGTCCCGGGGAAGTCGAAGCCCATCGAGCAGGGCATCGAGGGTGAGGTCGACGATCGCGCTCGCGGGTGGAGCGTCATGATCAAGGTCATTGAAGAGGGAGCGGGTCTGTCCCTGGTGGAGGAGCAACGAGGGAATGGCGCGCGGGATGACCAGCCGTGCGGTCGGGTTGAATTCCCCTTGGGCGATGCCGCGCTCGACGATGCTCCCCAGCAGCCGCCGGTTCCGGAGCACGACGTGCTCCCACCAGAAGTCGCGCACCTCCGGAAACTGCGGCATCTCCGCGTACGCCAGCCGGGCGAGGCGGATCATGTCCTCGCGGTGCAGTGCCTCCATCATCCGATGGATCACGAGGCGCAGCAGCTCGGAGGCGGGGCCATCATGTGCGGCCAGCAGCGCCTCGCCCTCTTCGAGCAACACCACGATCCGGTGCTCCACCACGGCGCGAAAGAGGTCGTCCTTCGAGGCGAAGTAGAGGTAGACCGTGCCCT